>NZ_JBSWCE010000005.1:0-245024 GCF_056780015.1 Micromonospora sp. R311 | reverse complement strand
CACCAGGAAGATCACGATGAACGTCGCCGAGATCCAGAACAGCGGCTTGCGGCGCAGGTCACGCCACGCGTCCCCGAGCAGGCCGCGCGGCTTCTCCTTGCGGGCGCTCTCCGGCAGCCCGGCGTTGACCGGCGCGCCGATCTCGGTCGGCTGCTCGGGACGGGGGGTGCTGACGATCGATGCGGTACTCGGGTCACTCATAGCGGATCCTCGGGTCCAGGGCGGCGTAGAGCAGGTCGACCAGCAGGTTCATCAGCAGATAGACCAGCACCAGGACCACCACGATGGAGACAACGGTAGCGCTCTCCTTGGTGACGATCGCGCGGAAGACCTGGCGACCGATCCCGTTGATGCCGAAGATGCCCTCGGTGACGATCGCGCCACCCATCAGGGCGCCGAGGTCGGTGCCGAGCAGCGTGACGACCGGGATGAGGGAGTTGCGCAGCAGGTGCACCCCGACCACTCGGCGCATCGGCAGGCCCTTGGCGATCGCCGTGCGCACGTAGTCGGCCCGCCGGTTCTCGGCGATGCTCGTCCGCGAGACCCGGGCGATGTACGCCATCGAGGCGCTACCCAGCACGAATCCGGGCACGATGAGCTCCGAGAGCCGCATCTCGTTGGAGACGGTCGGCTTGACGATGCCCCACTGCACACCGAGCACCCACTGCAGCACGAAGCCGATGACGAAGACCGGCAGCGCGATCAGGAACAGCGTGGAGACGAGGACCAGGTTGTCCAGGAAGCCGTTGCGGCGCAGGCCGGTCAGCACGCCCGCGGTGAGGCCGATCAGGGCCTCGATGGCGAGGGCGACGACGGCCAGCTTCAGCGTGTTCGGGTACGACGTGGCGATGATGTCGCCGATCGGCCGGCCACCGTAGGTGGAGCCGAAGTCGCCCTGGAACAGGTTCTGCATGTAGGTGGCGTACTGCACCCAGATCGACTCATCAAGCTGGTACTTCTCGGTCATCATGTTGACGTACGCGTCCGGGCAGGCGCGTTCACCACACTTGCCGGCGAACGGGTCGCCCGGCACCGACCACACGAGCCAGTAGATCAGGAACGTGGTGCCGATGAAGACCGGGATGAGTTGGAGCAGCCGTCTCAACAGATAACGGCCCATGGGGTGGTCCTCCAGACAGGGGGCGCGTCGGACGGCCGACACGGGGATGACAGACCTTGCGAGGAGATGTTGTAACACCTGCTCACGGAACGGCCCGGGTCGGGCCCACCGGTAGGTGAGCCCGACCCGGGGTCAGACCGTTCGGATCAGAGCTCGACCGAGGTGATGTCGAGCTCGCCGACGTTGCTCAGCTCCATCTTCTTGACCTTCTCCGAGTGGCCGGACTGCTGGCCACCGAAGTAGATCGGCACGGACGGAACGTCCTGGTCGATGAGCTTGACCGCCTCGGCGAACTTGGCGTGCGAGGCCTCGAGGCTCGGCGCGCTGCTGGCCTCCTTGGCCAGGCGGTCGACCTCCTTGTTGCTGTACAGACCGTCGTTCGAGGAACCACCGGTCACGTAGAGCGGGTTGACCCAGTTCTCCACGTCCGGGTAGTCCTGCTGCCAGCCGGCGCGGTACATGCCGGTCATCTTGTGGGCGTTGATGTTCTGGCGGAACACCGCGAAGGTCGGCACACCCTCGGCGACGGCGTCGATGCCCAGGTTGGTCTTGATCTGCTGGGCGACGGCCTCCATCCACTCCTTGTGGCTGGCGTCCGCGTTGTAGGCGAGGGTCAGCTTGCCGCTGAAGCCACCGGCCTCGGCCAGGAGCTTCTTGGCCTCGTCCACGTTGAACTGGCAGGCGGTGCAGTTACCCGGCGCGGCGCCCGGGGTCAGCGGGTTCGCCCAGCTGTCGGCCGGCTTGCGGTTGCCGAAGAAGATCTTGTCGCTGATCTCCTGCCGGTTGATCGACAGCGAGATCGCCCGACGCAGCTTCGGGTTCTGGAAGCGCTTGTCGTAGATCGGGAAGGCGATGATGCCGGTCGACGGAGTGGTCGAGGAGATCGCCCGCTCGCCCAGGTCGGTCTTCCACTTGTCGCCCGCGAGCGAGGAGATCGGAACCTGCTGCATGAAGTCGATGTTGCCGGACAGCAGGTCGTTGTAGGCGGCCGTGTCGTCCTGGTAGATCTTGACGTTGACGTCCTTGATCTTCATCTTGTCGCGCAGCTGGTAGTCGTCGAAGCGCGTCAGCTTGATCATGACGTCGTCTTCCCACGACACGAACTTCACCGGGCCGTTACCGATCGGCTTGCGGCCGAACTCCTCGGCCTTCTGGGTGAAGAACGCGTCCGGCAGCGGCATGAAGGTGCTGTAGCCGAGCTTGGTCGGGAACACGGCGGTCGGGGCCGCGAGGGTGACCTCGAAGCTCCAGTCGTCCAGGACCTTCAGGCCGGACATCTCCTTGGCCTTGGGCTCCGGGGCCTTCTGCGGGCCCTCGGCGCCGTCCGGGTCCTCAGTGTGGACGTCGGTGAAGCCCTGGATGTCGGCGAAGAAGCTGCCGTTCTGGGCACCGTTCGGGGAGTACGCGCCCCAGTTCCAGGCGTCGACGAAGTTCTTGGCCTTGACGGGGGTCCCGTCGTGGAACTTCGTGTTCTCCTTGATCTTGATCTTGTAGACCTTGGAGTCGCTGGTCTCGATCGACTCGGCGAGGGCGTTCCTCGGAGCACCACCGTCGTTGGGGTACTCGACCAGACCGGTCCACATCCAGTCGATGATCTTGCCACCACCGGTCTCGGTGGTGTTCGACGGCACCAGGGGGTTCTCCGGCTGGGTGCCTTCGATGGTGATCGCGCCGTCGGTGCTGGCGCCGGCGTCGCCGCCGTCGCCGTCGCTGCCCGAGCAGCCGGACGCGACGAGCGCGAAGGCCGCGCCCAGCGCGACGGCGCCCGTTGCCCGCTTCGAGACTCTCATTCCGAGGGGCCTCCTCTTTCTAACCTGGTTCGTCGTGGGTTTCACGCACGTTGGGGGGTGACACCGCCGCCGGCCCCGTACCGCGGGCCGCCGGTCCTACCGCAGAGAAATCGGGACACCCTGAGGTACCGATCCGCCGGGCCACCCCACCCACCACGCTCGGCACGCACACACGGCACGACCACCAACCGCGCCGCTCGCGGCGGCGGAGGTGGTCGTCAGGCCGTACGGAGTGCCTCACACGAGGGGTGAGGTGCTGCCACTGTGACACCCACTTGCCGGTTGCGTGAAGGTGCCGTTATCAAGACGTTAGTTGCTCGCCACGTTGCCGATACTTGAGAAAGGATCATGAAACGCGCCGGGGGCGCCGCCTTGAGCTGCAAAGATACACCCACGCGAGGCACCGGCACGGGCGTAGGCTGAGGGGCTGTGAGCTTCCCCGCGTCGGCTCCGGTGCTCTCCGAGGTCAGCCGAGCGCTGGCCGTATTTGCCCATCCGGATGATATGGATTTCGGCTGTGCGGGCACAATAGCAAGCTGGGTGGACGAGGGCATCGAGGTGGGGTACCTCATCGTCAGCCGGGGCGACGGGGGCGAGTTCGACGGCGTGCCACGCGAGCTGGTGCCCCGGCGGCGGGAGGACGAGCAGCGGGCGGCGGCCACCGCGGTCGGCGTCCGGCGGGTGGACTTCCTCGACGGCTACGTCGACGGGACGATCACGCCGACGCTCGCGCTGCGCCGGGAGATCACCGCGGCGATCCGTCGGTTCCGCCCGGAACGCGTGCTGACCAGCTCGCCCCTGCGCCGGTGGGAGCACCTGGTCGGGCCCGGCCACCCCGACCACCAGGCCGTCGGCGAGGCCACCACCTGCGCCGTCTACCCCGACGCGCGCAACCGGTACTCGTTCCCGGAACTGCTGGCCGAGGGGTTGGAGCCGTGGGTCGTCCGGGAACTCTGGTTCGCCGGCGGTCCGGCGCCGGACCACGTCGTCGACGTCACCGCCCAGTACGACCGCCGGGTCGCCGCGATGCGGGCGCACCACTCGCAGACCGCCCGGCTGGATGTGCCCACCTGGGTACGCGACCGGCTCACCACGGCTGCCGACAACGCCGGCCTGCCGGCCGGCCGGCTGGCCGAGGCGTTCACCGTGCTCCGCACCGAGTGACCCGACCCCACCGACCCCGCTCGCCACGGCACCCGCACCCGGATTCCTCCCCACCCACCGGGCCCACCGGGCCCACCGGGCCCACCGGACCCACCCAACCCACCCAACCCACCCAACCCACGACGATGATCATCTGACGTTGGAGAGGCGAGAACGGCTTTTCCTGCCCTGCTGCGGATCAGAGGATCATTAGAGTCTCGATCGGCGGTCGCGGCCGGGCGGCCGTCGGTTGGAACGGGTCCAGCCCCGGCGCCCGCCTGCGCGGGTGCCGGGGCCGGAGCGTCGACCTGCGGTGGGTCAGACCGTGAAGCGGACCTTGCGCCGCCGGACCACCAGGACGGTGACCGCGCCGGCGGCGAGCAGCACCAGACCGGCGGTGATCGCGGTGGCGGTCGGGGAGCCGGTCAGCGGTAGGTTCCCACCGTTGGAGGCCGGCGAGGTGGACGGCGCCGGGCTGTCGGCCGGGGCCGACGGCGACGGCGTCCCGGCCGGCGTGCTCGGCGTCGCGGACGGGGTCGGCGACGACGGGGCCGCGGTGAAGGTGGCGGCCGCCTTGGCGGTCACCGTCTCGTCGCTGCTGCCGCCCAGGATCAGCTTCTGCTTCTCGTCCTTGCCGCCGGCGAACAGGAACACCCGGCCGAAGGAGACCGAGCCCTTGGCCGAGACCGTCACCTCAACGCCCCCGGCACCCTCGGCGGTCAGCCAGAACTGGCCGCCGTTGGTGGTCGCGGTGACCGGCTTGCCCTCGGCGTCGACGGCCACGCCGCCGGTGACCTTGAGGGCGATCTCGCCGGCCGGACCCTTCACCGTGAACGGGCCGGCCTGCTCACCGACGGTGGCCTTGGCGCCCGCCGGGTCCACGGTCAGCTCGGCCTTCGGCTCCGGCTGGTCGGTGGCCTTGTCCACCAGATAGTCGTGGACCTTCTTGATCACCTCGTACTGCTTCTTGCCGAGCAGCTTCTGGCCCTCGACCCAGGCACCCAACCGGATGCCGTCGCTGAAGTGCCACACGGCGGTCTGGGTGCCGAAGTAGAGCAGCTTGTCGGCGTCCGCCCCGGCGGGCAGGGTGGCGCCGGCGGCGGCGAGCAGCTTGGCCCGGTCGGCGTTCGGGTAGCCGTGGGTCAGCACCCACTGCACCTTGCCGAGGTTGTCCACCTCGGACTCACTCCAGGTGCCCTCCTGGTACTTCTGGTCCCTCGCGACAGGGGTGTGGAAGTCGATGCAGAAGACCACCAGTCGCTTCTGGTCCACCTCCAGCGCCAGCGCGCCGACGCTGCGCGGCTGATCGTCGAGCATCAGCTTGACGCTGCTGCCCTTCACCGACCTGGCGATGCCGGTGGCCGAGGTCTCGGCGGCGGCTGGCGCGGCGAAGCCGAGCGCCAGCGCACCACCCGCGACGGCGCCCAGGGCGATCCGCGCCCAGCGCCGTCCTCGTTGTCCGATCATGAGATTCGTGTACCTCTCCCCAGGGGTGACCCGCTCCGGGCGGGTCGCGTGAGCCGCCGTTCCCGCGGGATACGCACCACCCGCGCGCGGGAACGCGACGGGGAATTATCGGACGCGAATTGATCGCCTGTCAGCCCCTGCGGACCAGATCCGTGGCATCTGTCCGGATTGTCGAGGAAGAGGAATAGGTCACACCAGGCGACGATCAGCCGCCCAGCGGGACAATTCGTACCGGTTGGACATCTGGAGCTTGCGGAGCACGTTCGACACGTGCGTCTCGACCGTCTTGATCGAGATGTAGAGCTCCTTGGCGATCTCCTTGTACGCGTATCCCCGGGCGAGCAGCCGGAGCACTTCGCGCTCCCGGTTGGTGAGCTGGTCCAGCTCCGGGTCGGCGACCGGGGCGTCCGGCCGGGCGGCGAAGGCGTCCAGCACGAACCCGGCCAGCCGGGGGCTGAACACCGCGTCGCCGTCGGCCACCCGCCGGATCGCGGCGGCCAGCTCGTCCGGCGAGATGGTCTTGGTGACGTAGCCCCTGGCGCCGGCCCGGATCAGCCCGATCACGTCCTCGGCCGCGTCGGAAACGCTCAGCGCCAGGAACTTCACCTGCGGGTGGGTACGCCGCATGGCGTCGAGCACCGCACGGCCGCCGCCGTCGGGCATGTGCACGTCGAGCAGGACCACGTCGGGCAGGGTGGCGGCGATCCGGCTGACCGCCTCGGCCACGGTGCTCGCCTCGCCCACCACCTCGACGTGCGCGCCCAGTTCGGCGCGGACCCCCGCGCGGAACATGGCGTGGTCGTCGACGAGGAACACCCGCAGCCGTTCCGGGCGGGCGCCCGCCGGGTCGACCGGTTCCATCGACTGCTCGGCCATCATCTGTCCCTTTCCGCTGTGGACGAGTCCCGGGAGATCGGCAGAATCAACCGGACCTCGGTCCCCTCCCCCGGCCCGGAGCGGATCTCCGCCCGGCCGCCGTGCCGCTTCATCCGCCCGACGATCGAACCCCGGACGCCGTGCCGGTGATCCTCCACCGTATCCGGGTCGAAGCCCTTCCCCCGGTCCCGGACGAAGACGCTGACCTGATCGGGCTCGGCCTCGGCGTAGAGCGAGACGGTCTGCACCCCGGCGTGCCGGGCCGCGTTCACCAGCGCCTCGCGGGCCGCCGCGACCAGCGCGCCGACCCGTTCGTCGGTCTCCCGGTCGCCCACCACCACGGCCTCGACGGTGATCGCGTAGGTGTCCTCGACCTCGGCGGCCGCCTGCTCCAGCGCGGCGGCGAGCCGCTCGGTGGGCGACGCGGTGGGCTTGTAGAGCCAGTTGCGCAGCGAGCGCTCCTGCCCCCGGGCGAGCCGCTGGACGGTCTTCACGTCGCCGGCGTTGCGCTGGATCAGCGCGAGGGTGTGCAGCACCTGGTCGTGCACCATGGCGGCCAGTTCGGCCCGCTCCTGCTCCCGGATCCGCCCCTCGCGCTCGGAGCGGAGCTGGTTGTACGTCCGCCAGAGCACCGGCGCCGCCACCACGCCCACCCCGGCGAGGCCGACCAGCGCGAAGATCACCCCGTTGAGCACGGCGTCGAAGTTCTGGGCCGGGGAGTAGACCGCGGCGACGCCGATGATGCCGACCGCGACCAGCACCCCGCCGCCGATGAACCGGAGCACGAAGGCCCGCCGGTCGCTCTCCTCGACGACCGCGCCCAGCCACGGCACCGGCATCGACTCGCCCCACCGCTGCCGCCGCTCCGGGGCCGACTGGTGCCAGATCACCCCGGCGCCGACCGCGATGATCGCGACCAGCCAGCCGGCGGTGCCGGCCGCACCGACCGAGTCGAAGACCATCACCTGGATCAGCAGCACGCCGAGGCCGATCGCCACGAACGGCAGCAGCTGGGCGACGTCACGCCGGGGCGGCGCCGCGGTGTCACCCGGTCGCAGCGGCACCACCGCCCAGAACGCCGCGTAGAGCAGCAGGCCGAGCCCGCTCAGCCCGAGCAGCACCATGAAGGCGATCCGCACCCGGACCACCGAGATGCCGAGATGGTCGGCGATGCCGGCGGCCACCCCGGCGGCCATCCGGTGCTCGGGGGCGCGGTAGAGGCGCGGTGGCTGGGTCACGGTGCTGATCGGAGGCTCCCTGATCTGGTGGGCGGGGGCGGGCAGCCGTCCGCTGCCGGCGCCGGTTCGATCGTCACACGCTGCGCCACCGCCCGGCCACGGGGACGCCCCCGACATTCGGCGCGCCGGGATCTCAGGGTGGCGTCAGGGTCGGGTCCTGAGGTCGTCCGGGCGGTCGGCGCAGCAGGATCGAGGGCATGACCGAGGAAGCTGCCCAGTCGCCCCGTCCCGGGGCGGCACAGCCGGGTGGACCGCCACCCGGGCCCGCCGCCGGCGGGACCGCGTCCGGCATGTTCGGGACGCCGCCGCCGGTGGCCGCGCCGCCCGCGGCCGGTGGCGACGCCGGGACACCCGGTGCCGGCCCGCTGCCGCCGCCCGGCACCACCGGCTTCACCTCCCGGTACGGGCTGGTGCGCCCGCGTGACGGCCGCTACCTGGCCGGCGTCTGCGCGGCGATCGGCCGGGCCACCAACACCGACCCGGTGCTGTGGCGGGTGTTGCTCGCGGTGCTCGGCTTCTTCGGCGGCATCGGGATCCTGGTCTACGTCACCGCGTGGCTGATCATCCCCGGCGAGGGCGACAGCGCCTCCCCGGTGGAGTCGATGCTGGGCCGGGGCCGGTCGAGCATGTCCCCGGTCACCGTGATCGTGCTCAGCATCCTGGTCGCGGTCAGTTTCGGCTACATCGTCACCGACGCGTTCCGGGCGGTGCTGCTCGGCGCGGCCATCCTGATCGGTGGCGCGCTGCTGCTCAACCGGGAGAACCGGGGCCGGCCGGCGGCCGGTCCGGTCCCGCCCGCGCCGACGCCGCCGCCCGGTCCGGTCCCGCCGGTCAGCTACCCCGCGCCGGCGGCGTACCCGGCACCGGCGGCCGGCCCGGTCGTGCCCGCGGCGGCCCCCGCCCCGGCGTACGCGACCGGCGAGGTGGGTGCCCCGCCGGTCTCCGGTCAGCCGGCCGAGTCCACCGCCGAGCTGCCCGCCTGGCCGCCGGCCCCGCCGGCCGCGCCGACCACGGGTTGGCCCCCCGCAGCCGGTCCGGCCACCGGCTGGCCGCCCGCCCCGCCCACCTCCGGCTGGCCCTCGGCCGCGCCGACCAGTTCCGCGGCGCCGACCAGCGGTCAACCGGTCACCGCGCCGCTGCCGCCGACCGGCTACCGGGCCCCGTTCGCCCCGCACGGCCCGTACGCCGGGAAGACCGCCGCGGCGCCCGCACCGCCGAAGCCGCCCAAGCCGCCCAAGCCGCCGAAGCGGCCGCGCGAGCGGTCCCCGCTGGGCGCGGTGACCTTCTCGCTGATCTTCCTCGCCCTGGGCGTGGTCGCGGTGCTGGACCTGCTGGACGTCTTCGCCGTCGGCGCGTCGGCGTACTTCGCGGCGGCGCTGGCCACCATCGGTCTCGGCCTGCTGGTCGGCACCTGGTTCGGCCGGGCCCGCTGGCTGATCGCGCTCGGCCTGGTGACCGCCGCCGCGCTGACCGTGGCCACCGTCGCCGAGTCGTACGACCGGGTCCGCGGTGTCGACGGCGCGGTCACCTGGGCACCCACCGACTACCGCGACCTCGCCGTCCGCTACGAGAACAGCTTCGGCGACGCGGTGCTCGACCTGCGGGCGGTCGACTTCGACAAGAAGGACACCGAGATCACCGTGTCGATCAACTTCGGCGAGGCCACCGTGGTGGTGCCGCCGAACGTGGACGTGACCACGGTCGCGGACGTCAACGCCGGTGACGCGAACATCTTCGGCCGGCGCTCCGGCGGGCTGGACGGTCCGCCGCGGGAGACCACGGACCTCGGCCCGGACGGCGCCGGCGGCGGAAAGCTGCGCCTCTACATCCACGTCAACGCCGGCAACCTGGAGGTGACCCGGTGAAGGCCCACCGCACGGACGCCGTCTCGTTCGCCTTCGGGCTGATCTTCGTCGGGCTCTCCGCCTGGTGGCTGCTCGCCCAGCTACTCGGGCTGGCCCTGCCGCCGGTGGGTTGGTTCCTGGCCGGCGCCCTGATCCTGATCGGCCTGCTCGGCCTGGTCGGCGCGCTGCGCTCCGGCCGGTCCGCCGGCCGGGAGGAGCAGCCCGGCGCACCGGCCGCGGCCGCACCGGACGCCGGCACCGGGCCCGCCGAGGTCGACCGGACGGCCTGGGACCTGCCGGCGGCGGCGGACCCGTCGACCGCGGACGCGCCGGGGTGGGCGACCGGCCGGTCCGAGTGGGAGGTGTCCGCGCCGATGTCCGGCGCCCCGATCGCCGGTCCGGGCGGGACCGGGCGGGACGAGGCCGACGAATGGCCGACCGAGGCGGTGACCGACCGGCCGCTCGACGGGGTCGAGGACCGGCCCGCCGACGAGGACCGGCGGGTCGGCGCGGACCGGCCGGACGAGGAGGACCGGCCGAGGGCCGCGGAGGGCCGGCCCGAGCGGCCCACCGGGGCGCCGGTGACCGGGCCGCCGGCCGGTGAGCAGACCTCACGCGGCTGACCCGCGCCGGTGCGGCCCCGGTCCGGGGACGCCTATGCTGGCCGGTGGAGCCCTTCGCCTCCGCCGGCCGGCCCGCGCCGCCGTGGCGGTCCGCCGCGATGCCCGTCGCTACCCCCGTCAGGAGCCCGTCCGACATGACCCAGTCCCCCGCCGTGCGCACCTCCGGCCGGCCCGGTCCGGTCCGCCTCGGCGAGCGAGCCGCCCGTACCCTCGTCGCCGAGTTCGCCCGGATCAACGACCCGAAGGCCGCCCTGCTGGTCGGCGCAACCCCGGAGTCCGCGGTGCTGGCCGCGGCGATCGAGGCGCTGCTGCCCGGTGACACGCTCACCCTCGTGCCGGCCGGGGCGGCCAGCTCCGCTGGGCTGCGGGAGCACGTCACCGCCCAGGGCCGGTGGGTCGCCGAGCGGGTCCGCGTGGTGGACACGCTCGCCGAGGCCGAACCCGCCGCCGTGGTCGTCGCCGGTGAGGCGTTCGTCGGCACCGCCGACGAGGCCCGCACCAGCATCGAGTCCCTGACGAAGTACCTCGCCGACGGCGCGGTGCTCAGCGTGGCCACCGTCCCGGGCCGGACCGCCGGCGCCGCGGCCGAACTCGACCGACAGAGCGCGCTGTACGGCGTCGGCACCGACCTGGTGCTGCGCAACTCCCCGCCGGTACGGGTGCACCGACTGCGCTTCACCCCGGCCGACGCCGCCGCGGCGACCCGGCTGGCCCCGGCCTACCGCCCGTCGAGCGTCCCGCTGACCCGGACGATGCACATCGACTCGAACGGGGTCGCGGCGGCCGGCATCAGCCTCGGGCTGGCCGCGCTGGCCCGGATGGCCCGGCCGAAGTCGAAGCTCTGGCTGCTGCCCGCGCTGGCCGCCGCCCCGGTCGCGGCGTTCTTCCGGGACCCGGAACGGGACGTCCCCGAGGACCCGTCGGCCGTGGTCGCCGCCGCCGACGGCCAGGTGCTGTCGGTGCAGCGGCTGCACGACGAGCGCTTCGGCGACGCCGAGTGGCTGCGCGTCGCGGTCTTCCTGTCGGTGCTGGACGTGCACGTCAACCGGTCGCCGGTGGCCGGCAAGGTGGTCGACTACTTCGTCGCCGACGGCGGCTTCGTCAACGCGATGAAGCCGGCCGCCGAGCACAACGTGGCGGCGTACACGGTGCTGGACACTCCGCACGGCACGGTCGTGGTGGCGCAGCGCACCGGCCTGATCGCGCGCCGGATCGTGCAGCGGGCACCGGTCGGGACGCTGCTGGCCCGGGGCGAGCGCTTCGGGCTGATCCGGTTCGGCTCGCGGACCGACGTCTACCTGCCAGCCGAGGCCGCCGAGCCGCTGGTCGGCCCGGGCGACAAGGTGGTCGGCGGCTCGACGGTCATCGCCCGCTGGCGCTGAGCAGACGAAAAGGGGCGCCGCGGGATCGCGGCGCCCCTTTTCTCGGGTACGGGTCAGGCGGTGCGGCGCTGGCGCAGCCAGAGCACCGGACCACTGACCAGGTAGCCGACCACGACCAGGGCGAAGGTCAGCCGCACGTCGACCAGCGCGCCGATCACCGGGGCCAGCCAGAGCCACGGGGGCAGCTTGACCAGGCGGGCGAGCTTGGCGTACGGGAAGCTGGAGACCATCGTGAAGGCGAGCACGGCCACCCCGGCCACCAGCACCGGGCCCGGCACCGGCAGCCCGATGGCGACGGTCAGCGCGAGCACCGCGGCGGCCATCGTGGTGGGCACCCCGCAGAAGAACCGGCCGTCCTTGGGCGAGACGTTGAACCGGGCCAGCCGGATCGCCGCGCACGCCGCGACCAACGCGCAGGCCACCGCGGCGGCCGGCGTGGAGACCGACCCGGCGAGCGAGGCGTAGACCACCACCGGAGCGGCGAGGCCGAACGAGCACATGTCGGCGAGCGAGTCCATCTGCGCGCCGAACGGGCTGGCCACCCCGAGCCTGCGGGCCAGCGCGCCGTCCAGGCCGTCGAAGGCGACGCAGGCGATCAGGCAGAGCGCGGCCATCCGCACCTCGCCCTGCATGGCGAGGAAGATCGCCAGCATGCCGAGCATCAGGCTGGCCAGGGTGCACCCGTTGACCACCGCGAACTTCATCCGGCGGGTGGCCGAGCGCTCGCCGGGGAGCAACGGGATCGACATCGAGGGCGACTCGTCGACCGGCGCGGCGGGCGCGAGGGCCGGGCTGACCGGCATGACCGCCTCCGGGCTGACCGGCATGACCGCCTCGATCTCGGCCCGGCGGCTGAGGCCGTACCGGCGGCGCGGCCGGTCGGCGTAGCGGTGCTCCGGCAGCGCCACGTCGGCGGACTGCAGGTCACCGTCGCGGCGACCCACCCGGACCAGCAGCACCTGGCGGGCGAACGTGCCGCTGCGGCGCAGCGGGCCCGCCCAGCGACGCCCTGCGGGGCGCGGACTGTCGGTCGTACGACGCCGGCGCCAGATGGCTCTCGGCACGTTTTCCTCCATCACCGGATCGGCTGGCCCGCCGCTCGGGCGGGGGCGTCCGGCTGTCTCGTGCCGGACCGCTCTGGCCCGGCAGCCGTTTTGCGGAGTACACCATCGCATAGGGGAACGGGGATTGGCGATAGCTGCCGGCGGTACTTATATCTCCCTTAAACCGCGCGAACCGCTCTCTTATTCCCATCTCGGGCCTCATCGCCCGTTTCCTCCACCAACCCCACCTCGACTGTACCGGAGCACCCCCACATCGGCTCGGCGGCCGGGCGCTCTCCGCCCCGATGTCCGATCACGCCCGACGACGGTGACCGACCACGCACGACGCGGCGGTGAGCGGCCGGTCAGCGGCGCGGGACCACCTTCGCGGCGATCTCGGTGAGCGGGAGCCCGGCCAGCTGCTCCGGGGTGAACCAGGCGGCCCGCGCGGTGGAGCCGCCGGCCAGCTCGGTCACCCGGGCCTCGGTGGGCGCGTCCACCACCACCCGGTAGATCACCCGGACGCCGTGCCAGTCCAGCGGGCGCCCCTCCGGGCCGAGGGCGGCCGGGTTGTGCAGGTTGTCCACCCCGATCAGCTCGACCACCCGGCCGAGCTGGCCGCCCTCCTCGACCAGTTCGCGCAGCAGCGCGGCGACCGGCTGCTCGCCGTGGTCGGTGCCGCCGCCGGGCAGGTGCCACCGGCCCGCCCCCGGGTAGCCGTCCGCGATCATGGTCAACAGCACCCGTCCGGCCGGGTCGGTCACCAGCCCGTACGCGCCGAAACGCAGCCGCCGGTCGGGCGGGGCGGCCGGCCCGGCCGGCAGCGCCCGGGGCAGGCCCGGCGGTAGCGGGGTGACGGGCAGGCCGAGCAGGTCGGCGGTGAACGGCATCAGCGGCACGGCCGTCGCCTCGGCGGGCGTGAACCAGGACAGCGCGTCGCTGCCGCCGGCCGGCTCCGGCCGCGGTTCGCCGCCCCGCACGACGACGTCGAAGACGAGCCGGTCGGTGTGCACCGCGACACCGGAATCGGGGTAGGTGGTCACGTCGGCGAGCACGGCCCGCAGCCCGGTCACCTCGACGGCGAGGCCGGTCTCCTCGGCTAACTCGCGGACCACCGCGCGCGCCGGGTGCTCGGCGTGCTCCACCCCGCCGCCCGGCAGCTGCCAGACCCCGGGGAAGGGGCAGGAGGCCGAGCCCCGGGCCAGCAACACCCGGCCGGCGCCCTCGCACACCCCGTACGCCCCGACCCGCCGCGCTTCCCGGACCACCCGCTGCTCCCCCGCATCGCCGGCTCCACCCGTCGATCATGAGGTTAGCGGCACCCGACGCGGCGTGCCGCCCGGTCAACCTCGTGGTCGCCGCGGGGTCGGCGGGGTGGGTCAGGCCAGGCGGGCGGCCTGGACGGCTTCGGCGGTGACCTCGGTGAGGCGGTCGGTGGGCAGGGCACCGAGTTCGGCGGGGGCGAACCAGCGGGCCTCGCAGGTGGAGCCGCCGACGTCGGCGACGGTCGGCGGGGCCGGCTGGTCGACCACCACCCGGTAGAAGGCGCGCACGCCGTGCCAGTCGATCGGGTAGCCCTCCGGGCCGAGCGAGGCGGCGTCCCGGTGGCTGGCCACCCCGAGCAGCTCGACCAGGCGCCCGGTCTGCCCGGTCTCCTCGACCAGCTCGCGGATCAGCGCCGCGCCCGGCTGCTCGCCGTAGTCGGTGCCGCCGCCGGGCAGGTGCCAGCAGCCCGCGCCGGGATAGCCGTCGGCCACCCGGGTGAGCAGCACCCGCCCCTCGGGGTCGGTGCAGACCGCGTACGCGGCGAAGCGCTGCGCCCGGTGCAGCCCGTCCGGGCCGGGCACCGCGTAGAAGGAGGGGAACTCCGGCGGCTCGTCCGGCACCACGTCGGCGGAGGAGGCGGGCAGGTCCAGGGCGCGCGCGGTGAACGAGCGCAGCGGCAGCTCGGCGGCCTCCTGCCGGGTGAACCAGCGGGCCAGGTCGGTCGGCCGGTCCACCCGGTCGGTGAGCGTCCCACCGCGGACCGAGACCCGGTAGATCAGTCGGTCGGTGTGGATGGTGATGCCCCGCTCGGGCAGCGCCCGCATGTCGGCCAGCACGTCGCTGAGGCCGGAGACGGTCACCGAGAGCCCGGTCTCGGCCGCGGTCTCGCGGACGACCGTGTGGTTCGGGTCCTCGCCGTGGTCGACCGCCCCGCCGGGCAACGACCAGGTGCCGGGAGTGCCGGAGCGCTCGGACGCGCGGACCAGCAGGACCCGGCCGAGCGGGTCAGCACAGACTGCGTATGCCGCGATCCTGCGCAGCGGCTTCAGCGAGGTGGTCACGGGAGGAAATTCTCCCCGGCGCCGGTTACCGGCATCGAAAAGAGTCAGATTCCTGACTCAAGGCTCCCGGATCAGGGGTCGGTCAGGGTAGAGGTCCGGGCGGTCACCGAGGTCGATCCGACCGGCCGCGCGGAGGCTGGAGGCATGACACACACCAGCCCTCCCCAGGCCCCGTACAAGCAGCTCCGCCGCCCGACCACCGACCGGATGGTGGCCGGCGTGGCCAGCGGCGTCGGCCGCTACTTCGCCGTCGACCCCACCCTGGTCCGGGTCGTCTTCGCCGTCAGCGGCCTGCTCACCGGCGGGCTCGCGCTGCTCGCGTACCCGATCATGTGGTTCCTGATGCCCGAGGAGCCGGCCGGCGCGCCGGCCTGGCCGCACCCGGCGGAGGGCGCGCCGCCCACCGTGGCGCAGCCCACCGTCCCGCCGACCGCCGCCGGGCAGCCGGCGCCGCCGACCTACCCGCCGGCGGCGTGAGGCCGAGTCACTCCCACTCGATGGTGCCCGGCGGCTTGCTGGTCACGTCCAGCACCACCCGGTTGACCTCGGCGACCTCGTTGGTGATCCGGGTGGAGATCTTCGCGACCACCTCGTACGGCAGCCGGGACCAGTCGGCGGTCATCGCGTCCTCGCTGGAGACCGGGCGCAGCACCACGGGGTGCCCGTAGCTGCGCCCGTCCCCCTGCACCCCGACGCTGCGCACGTCGGCCAGGAGCACCACCGGGAACTGCCAGACGCCGCGGTCCAGGCCGGCGGCGGTCAGCTCCTCCCGGGCGATCAGGTCGGCCCGGCGCAGCACGTCCAGCCGCTCCCGGTCCACCGCGCCGATGATCCGGATGGCCAGGCCGGGCCCCGGGAACGGGTGCCGCCAGACCATCGCCTCGGGCAGGCCGAGCTGGAGGCCGAGCGCCCGGACCTCGTCCTTGAAGAGCGTGCGCAGCGGCTCGACCAGGGCGAACCTCAGGTCCTCCGGGAGACCGCCGACGTTGTGGTGGCTCTTGATGTTGGCGGTGCCGGTGCCGCCGCCGGACTCGACCACGTCCGGGTAGAGGGTGCCCTGCACCAGGAACTCGACGTCGCCGTGCGCGGCGACCTCGCGGGCGGCGGCCTCGAAGACCCGGATGAACTCGCGGCCGATGATCTTGCGCTTCTGCTCCGGGTCGGTAACCCCGGCCAGCGCGCCGAGGAACCGGTCGGCGGCGTCGACCACCTTGAGCTTGATCCCGGTGGCGGCGACGTAGTCCTTCTCCACCTGCTCGGCCTCGCCGGCGCGCAGCAGGCCGTGGTCGACGAAGACGCAGGTGAGCTGGTCACCGACGGCCTTGTGCACCAGCGCGGCGGCGACCGCCGAGTCGACCCCGCCGGAGAGGCCGCAGATGACCTCCTTGTCGCCGACCTGCTCGCGGATCCGGGCCACCTGCTCGTCGATGATGTTCTCGGCCGTCCAGGTGGGCTCGATGCCGGCGATGTCGTGCAGGAAGCGGCGGAGCATCTCCTGGCCGTGCGCGGTGTGACCGACCTCGGGGTGGAACTGCACGCCGGCCCGGCGGCCGGCGAGGTCCTCGAACGCGGCCACCGGCGCGCCCGCCGACTCGGCGGTCACCGTGAACCCGGCCGGCGCCTCGGTGACGCAGTCGCCGTGGCTCATCCAGACCGGCAGGTCGTCCGGCAGCTCGCGGAGCAGCACGCCGGCCTCGGGGCGGGCCCGCAGCGGGGTGCCGCCGTACTCGCGGTTGCCGGTGCGGGCCACCGTGCCGCCGAGCGCCCGGGCCATCGCCTGGAAGCCGTAGCAGATGCCGAAGACCGGCACCCCGGCGTCGAACATACCGGCGTCGATCTGCGGCGCGCCCGGGGCATAGACGCTGGACGGGCCACCGGAGAGGATGATCGCGGCCGGCTGCTTCGCCAGCATCTCGGCGACCGGCATCGAGTGCGGCACGATCTCCGAGTAGACGTTGGCCTCACGCACCCGGCGCGCGATGAGCTGGGCGTACTGGGCTCCGAAGTCCACCACGAGGACGGGGCGAGGCGTGCTCATGTGCAGAAAGCCTACCCACAGTCACGACCCGCCCCGGCCGCGCCCCGCCGCACCGCACCCGCAATACGCGATCTTGCACTTCCCGCCCCGACAAACGGGGCAGAAGTCGCACCTCGGGGGCAGCAAGCGCAAGATCGCGGGGTGGGGGGTGGGTCAGGGGTGGAGGGCGGCGGGGGCGTGCGGGGGCACGGCCGGGTGATGGGGGGCGACGGGGGTGAGCCGGACGTACGGCGAGCCGAGCGGGGGGCGGGGGTCCGCCTCGCCCTGGTTGGGCCAGAAGGACATGGCGCGTTCGGCCTGGGCGGTGATGGTCAGCGACGGGTTCACCCCGAGGTTCGCCGAGATCGCCGCGCCGTCCACCACGTGCAGCCCCGGGTGGCCGTAGACCCGGTGCCAGGGGTCGATCACACCCTCGGCGGCGGTGGCGCCGATCACCGCTCCGCCGAGGATGTGCGCGGTCATCGGGATGTCGAACGGCTCGGTGAGCGACCCGCCGGGCACGCCGCCGATCTCCTCGGCGAGCAGCCGGGCGGCGGTGTTGCCGGCCGGGATCCAGGTCGGGTTCGGCGCGCCGTGGCCGGGGCCGGAGACCAGCCGCCGGCCGAGCGGGCCGCGCCGGAACCGGGTGGTCAGCGAGTTGTCCGCGGACTGCATCACCAGGGCGATCACCGTCCGCTCCGACCAGCCGCGCACGGAGAGCATCCGGGCGGCCGTGCCGGGCTGGCGGAGCAGGGTGGCCACCCAGCGGCGCACCCGGTGCGGCCCGCCGTCGACCAGCAGCGACTGGAGCAGGCCCATCGCGTTGGACCCCCGGCCGTAGCGGACCGGCTCGATGTGGGTCTGCGGGTCGGGGTGGAACGAGCTGGTGATCGCCACCCCCTCGGTGAAGTCGAGCCGCTGCGCGCGGGCCCGCTGGCGCGGCACCGAGGCGCCGAGGATCGCCTCGGAGTTGGTCCGGGTCAGCTCGCCGAGGCGGGGCGAGAGCGCGGGCAGCGCGCCGGTGGCCTTCATCTCGTGCAGCAGCCGCTGGGTGCCGAGCGCGCCGGCGGCGAAGACCACCTGGTCGGCGTGGATCACCTGACGGCGCCGGCGCAGCCACGCCCCGGTGCGGACGGTCTCCACCGCGTAGCCGCCGCCCGCGGCCGGCCGGACGGCGGTCACCGTGGTCAGCGGATGGACCACGGCGCCGAGCCGCTCGGCCAGCCAGAGGTAGTTCTTCACCAGGGTGTTCTTCGCCCCGTGCCGGCAGCCGGTCATGCAGGAGCCGCAGTGCGTGCAGCCGGTGCGCTCCGGGCCGGCGCCGCCGAAGTACGGGTCGGCCACCCGCTCGCCCGGGCGGCCGATGTGCACCCCGACCGGGGTGGCGTGGAAGGTGTGCCCCACCCCCATCCGGTCGGCCACCGCCCGCATCGCCCGGTCCGCCCCGGTGAGGATCGGGTACGTGGTGACGCCGAGCATCCGCTTCGCCTGGTCGTAGTGGCGGGCCAGCTCGTCGCGCCAGTCGGTGATGTCGCGCCACTGCGGGTCGTCGTAGAAGGCGGGCAGCGGCTCGTAGAGGGTGTTCGCGTAGACCAGCGAGCCGCCGCCGACCCCGGTGCCGGAGAGCACCATCACCCCGCCGCCGGCCCGACGGTCGGCGGGACGGAGCAAGGTGATCCGTTGCAGGCCGTAGCAGCCGAGCTTCGGCGCCCAGAGGAAGCGGCGCAGCCGCCAGGAGGTCTGCGGGAACTCGTCGTCGGCGAAGCGCCGCCCGGCCTCCAGGACACCGACGCGGTAGCCCTTCTCGGCGAGCCGGAGCGCGGTGACGCTGCCGCCGAAACCGGACCCGATGACCAGCACCTCGTACCGCATGGACGCATCATTACCGGTCAGTAGCGGTCGCGCCAGGGGCAGTTTTCGCGCGATCATGCACCCCCGGCCACCGCCCGCCGCCCCGGACGAACCCGAGGCCGCCGTCGGAGCGTTGAGTCAGGTACGGGGAGAGGGGTCGGACATGGTGCTGGGATCGCGGACGCCGCGGCGGCGCTGGCTGCTGGGGTTGGTCGTGCTCACCGCCGTCGTGCTGGTGGCGGCGGGCGCCGTGGTGGTGACCCGGCTGGTCGACCGGAACGCCGGGACGCCGGTCGCCGGCACCCCGGGCGTCACCTCCTCCCCCACGCCGGGCACCACGCCGAGCGGCAGCCCGAGCCCGACCGGCCCGCCGCCGGGGGCGGACATCACCGGCCCGCTCAACCTGCTGCTGGTCGGGGTGGACACCCGGGTCAGCGTGCCCGGCTGGGAGCCGCACGCCGACGCCGTGCTGGTGCTGCACGTGCCGAAGGGGCTGGGCCGGGCGTACCTCTTCTCCCTCCCCCGCGACCTGGTGGTGGACATCCCGGCCTTCCCGAAGGCCGGGTACCGGGGCGGGCGGACCAAGCTCACCCACGCGATGAGCTACGGCAGCCGGGTGCCGGGCAAGCCCAAGCAGCCGAGCACCGCGCAGGGGTACGAACTGCTGCGCAGCACCGTCAGCGGCTACACCGGCCTGCGCATCGACGCCGGCGCGGTGCTCACCTTCGGCGGCTTCGACAAGCTGGTGGACACCCTCGGCGGGGTGGACGTCTACGTCGACCAGCGGGTGGTCTCGCGGCACCGCCGCCCGGACGGCCGGCACCGCGACCCGGCGCCGGGCGGCTACAGCGGGCCGCAGATGGTCTACGAGAAGGGCCAGCGGCACCTGACCGGCTGGCAGGCGATCGACTACGCCCGGCAGCGCTACCTCACCGGCGGCGACTACGCCCGGCAACGGCACCAGCAGCAACTGATCCGCGCGCTGGTCCGCAAGATCCTCGACCAGAACCTGGCCCGGCAGCCGGAACGGGTCGAGCAGGTGGTCGCCGCGCTCGGCGACACACTGCTCTACTCCGCCGCCGGCGGGCGGCGGATCGTCGAGTTCGCGTACGCCCTCGGCGGGCTGCCGGCGGACCGGTTCGTCCTGGTCGGACTCCCCGGCGCCGCGGTCGGCCGGGGCAGCGGCTACCGCGGCGAGCAGCTCACCGGGACCGGCCGGGACTTCCTCACCGCGCTGCGCGCCGGCCGGGCCGACGCGTACCTCGCCCAGCACCCGCAGCTGCGGATCCGGACCTGACCCGCCGGGCGGGCGGTCAGAGCCGCTCGGGGCGGTCGGGGCGTTCGGTGCCGTAGAGCCAGGCGTCGAAGAGGTCGTCCAGCCGCTCGCCGGAGATCCGCTCGGCCAGCGCCACAAACTGGGCCGTGGTGGCGTTGCCGTCGCGCTTCTCCGCCGCCCAGGTCTTGAGGATCTCGAAGAAGGCCTTGTCGCCGACCGCCACCCGCAACGCGTGCACGGTCATCGCGCCGCGCTGGTACACCGACTCGCTGAACAGGTTCTCCACCCCCGGCTTCCCCGGCGGGATGCGCCACACCCGGCTGGCGGCGCCCTGATAGCGCACCTCGAACGTCTGCTCCGCCTTCCGGCCGGTGTCGTGCTCGGCCCAGAGCCACTCGGCGTACGTGGCCAGCCCCTCGTTGAGCCAGATGTCCTGCCATTTCGCGAGCGTCACGCTGTTGCCGAACCACTGGTGGGCCAGCTCGTGCGCGACCACCCCGGTGTTCTCGCCGTCCCGGAAGAAGGACGCGGCGTAGACCGGGCGGCTCTGCGTCTCCAGCGCGTACCGGATCCGGTCGTCGGAGACCACCACCCCGCCGTACGACTCGAACGGGTACGGGCCGAAGAGCCGCTCCAGGTAGTCGGCGACCTTCACGGTCTCGGCGATCGACCGGTCCGCCGCGCCCTCGGCCAGCCGGGTGGTGACCGCGTGGAACACCGGCCGTCCCTTGTGCTCGCCCCGGGTCAGCCGGAACTTGCCGATCACCACGGTGCTCAGGTAGCTGGCCATCGGCGCCCGCTCGGCCCACCTCCAGGTGGTCCAGCCGTCCGCGCTGCTCCGGCCCACCGGCACGCCGTTGCTCACCGCGGTCAGCCCGTCGGGCACGGTGATCTCGAAGTCGTAGGCGGCCTTGTCGGAGGGGTGGTCGTTGACCGGGAACCAGGTGCTCGCCGACTCCGGCTGGCCGAGTGCGATGGCGCCGTCGGCGGTGTGCAGGAAACCGCCCTCGCCGAGCGCCTCGTTGCGCAGCGGTTCCGGCTCACCGTCGTAGCTGATCTCGGCGACGAAGCCGTTGCCGGCGATCAGGCCGCGCGCCGGCGTGATCACCAGCTCGTCGCCCTTGCGGCTGTGCCGGGCCGGGGCACCGTCCACCGTCACCGCGCGCACGGTCAGCCCGGCCAGGTCCAGGTTGAACGCGGAGAGGTCGGCGGTCGCGGCGGCCTGCACGGTGGTGGTGCCGGTGAGCCGGTCCTTCGCCGGGTCGTAGCGCACCCGGACGGTGTACCGGCCGACGTCGTAGCCGCCGTTGCCGTAGGTCGGGAAGTACTCGTCGCCCACCCCGGCGGCCCCGGGCTTGAACTGGCGCCCGGCGCCCGACGTCGGGGCGGCCGAGGTGACGTCCGGCTCCGCCGCGGACCCGCACCCGCCCACGCCCAGCGCCCCGACCATCAGCAGGCCGGTGACCAGCAGAACCCGCCGCGACAGCGCCATCGCCTCGCCCCTTCCCGCGCCGACGGGCCGCCCGGCCGGTCGGCGCGCGGCGGCCACCGGGGGACCGCACCACGGCCGGCCCGCCCGGCGGCAGCCTACCGACCGTCGATCAAGGACCCGTCACGGCAGGGCGGGCGCGCTGCCACCGACCAGCCAGGCGTCGAAAAGCGGCCGCAGCGACCGCCCGGCGACCCGCTCGGCGAGCGCGACCAGGTCGGCGGTAGTGGCGTTGCCGCCCCGCCGCTCGGCGGTCCAGCTGCGCAGGATGCGGAAGAAGGCCTCGTCACCGACGGTACGGCGCAGCGCGTGCACGGCCAGCGCGCCGCGCTTGTAGACGGCCGTGCCGAACAGCTGCGCCGGTCCCGGGTCGACGGACGGCCGGGACCAGTCGGTGGCGGCGTACTGCAGCTCGAAGTTGCGCTGCGCGGTGCGGCCGCCGTCGTGTTCCTCCCAGAGCCACTCCGCGTAGCTGGCGAACCCCTCGTTGAGCCAGATGTCGCTCCACCGGGTCAGCGCCACGCTGTTGCCGAACCACTGGTGGGCCAGCTCGTGGGCGACCACCCCGGTGTTCGGCCGGCCGTCGCGGAAGAAGCCGGGCCCGTACACCGGCCGGGACTGGGTCTCCAGCGCGTAGCCGATCCGGTCGTCGGTGACCACGATCCCGCCGTACGAGTCGAACGGGTACGGCCCGAAGCGGCTGGCCAGGAAGTCGGCGATCTCCCCCGTCCGGGCCAGCGAGGCGGCCGCCGGGCCGGTCGCCGGCAGGCTCGCCGGCACGGCGGTGACCATCGGCTTGCCGGCGTGGGTGCCGGTCCGCACCCGGTAGTCGCCGATCACCAGCGTGCTCAGGTAGCTGGCCATCGGCGCCCGCTCGGTCCACCGCCAGGTGGTCCAGCCGCCCGCACTCGTCCGCTCCCCCGGTACCCCGTTGCTCAACGCGGCCAGCCCGTCCGGGACGGTCACCTCGATGTCGTAGGTGGCCTTGTCGGACGGGTGGTCGTTGACCGGGAACCAGGTGGCCGCCGAGTGCGGCTGGCCGAGCCCGACGGCGCCGTCGGCGGTGTGCAGGAAGCCGCCGCTGCCCAGCACGCCGTCGGGGACCGGGGCGGGCACCCCGCCGTACTCCACCTCCACGACGAAGCGGCTGCCCCCGGCCAGGCCCGTGGCCGGGGTGACCACCAGCTCGTCGCCGTCGCGCCGGTGCTCGACCTCGGCCCCGCCGACCGTCACCCGCGAGACGTCCAGGCCGGCCAGGTCCAGGTTGAACCGGGACAGGCCGGTGGTCGCGGTGGCGGTCAGCTGCGCCCGGCCGGTGAGCCGGTCCGTCGCCGGGTCGTAGCGGACCACCAGCCGGTAGTGCGCGACGTCGTACCCGCCGTTGCCGGCGCCGGGCACGTACGGGTCGGCGAGATCCGCCGCGCCGGGGCGGAAGCGGCCGTCGTCGCGGTCGGGTCCGGTGCAGGCGGTGAACGCCACCGCCGCCACCACGGCGGCGACGACCATGCGGTTGAGCCGGTCACGAGTACGACGCACCGGCCGAGCCTAACGGCGCGGCCGGTGCGGGAAGGGCGACTTGCGACGGGTCAGCGGTCGAGGACCAGGCCGACCTTCTGGAATTCCTTCAGATCGCGGTAGCCGCACTTGGCCATCGCCCGGCGCAGCCCGCCGAAGAGGTTGAGCTGCCCGTCCGGCTCGTCGGCCGGGCCGAAGAGCAGCTGCTCCATCGAGCCGAGCGGCTCGCCGGCGACCTCGAACGCGCCCCGCGGCAGCGACGGGTGGCTGGCGGCCGAGTGCCACCAGGCGCCGCCGGCCGGCGCCTCGGTGCACAGCGACAGCGGCTCGCCGAGCATCACCGCGTCCGCGCCGCAGCCGAGCGCCTTGGCGATGTCGCCGGAGGTCTGGATGTCGCCGTCGGCGATCAGGTGCACGTACCGGCCGCCGGTCTCGTCGAGGTAGTCGCGGCGGGCCGCCGCCGCGTCCGCGATCGCGGTCGCCATCGGCACCCGGATGCCGAGCACCGACTCGGTGGTGGACCACTCGTCGCCGCCGATGCCCACGATCACGCCGGCCGCGCCGGTGCGCATGAGGTGCAGCGCGGTCTTGTAGTCGGTGCAACCGCCGACGATGACCGGCAGGTCGAGGTCGGCGATGAACTCCTTGAGGTTGAGCGGCTCGTCGGTGGTCGACACGTGCTCGGCGGAGACGATGGTGCCCTGGATGACCAGGATGTCCACGCCGGCGTCCAGGATCACCGGGGCCAGCGCCAGGGTGTGCTGCGGGGAGACCCGGACGGCCACCGTCCCGCCGCCGGCGCGCAGCTCGCGGACCCGCTCGGCGATCAGGTCCGGGCGGATCGGCTCGGCGTACACCTCCTGGAGCCGCTTGGTGGCGCGGGCGTCCTCGTCGAGCGCGGCCAGCTCCTCGAGCACCTTGGTCGGGTTCTCGTAGCGGGTCCACAGGCCCTCGACGTTGAGCACGCCGAGGCCGCCGAGCTGGCCGAGCCGGACGGCGGACGCCGGGCTCATCGTGGCGTCGGAGGGGTGCCCGACGCAGGGAATGCCGAACTGGTAGGCGTCGAGCTGCCAGTTGGTCGAGACGTCGTCGACGTCCCGGGTCCGGCGGCTCGGCACGATGGCGATGTCGTCCAGGTGGTAGCCGCGTTGCGCGGTCTTACCCAGCCCGATCTCGACCACGTCACGCATGGGGGACTCCAGGTGTCTTCGGGGGTGGTGGTGGGGTCAGCGGGAGTGGTAGTTGGGCGCCTCGACCGTCATCTGGATGTCGTGCGGGTGGCTCTCCTTGAGCCCGGCCGCGGTGATCCGGATGAGCTGGCCGCGCCGGTGCAGCTCGGGGATGCTCTCCGCGCCGACGTACCCCATCGCCGCGCGCAGCCCGCCGACGAGCTGGTGGGCGACCGTGGCGAGCGGCCCGCGGTAGGGCACCTGGCCCTCCACGCCCTCGGGGACGAGCTTGTCCTCGGCGAGCACGTCCTGCTGGAAGTAGCGGTCCTTGGAGTAGGACTTGCCCTGGCCGCGCGACTGCATGGCACCGAGCGAACCCATCCCGCGGTACGCCTTGTACTGCTTGCCGTTGATGAAGATCAGCTCGCCGGGGCTCTCCTCGCACCCGGCCAGCAGGCTGCCCAGCATCACCGTGTCGGCCCCGGCGACCAGGGCCTTGGCGATGTCGCCCGAATACTGGATGCCGCCGTCGCCGATCACCGGCACGCCGGCCGGGCGGGCGGCCCGGGCGGCCTCCATGATCGCGGTGATCTGCGGTACGCCGACCCCGGCGACGATCCGGGTGGTGCAGATGGCGCCCGGCCCGACGCCGACCTTCACCCCGTCGGCGCCGGCCTCGACCAGCGCCCTGGCGCCGGCGTAGGTGGCCACGTTGCCGCCGACGATGTCGATGGTGACGTCGGACTTGAGCCGGCGGACCATGTCCAGCACGGCCCGCTGGTGGCCGTGCGCGGTGTCCACGATCAGCACGTCGACGCCCGCGTCGACCAGCGCCCGGGCCCGCTTGTAGGCGTCCTCGCCGACCCCCACCGCGGCGGCGACGCGCAGCCGGCCGGCGGAGTCCTTGGTGGCGTTCGGGTACTGCTCGCTCTTGGTGAAGTCCTTGACCGTGATCAGCCCGCGCAGCTTGCCGGAGTCGTCGACGATCGGCAGCTTCTCCACCTTGTGCTGGCGCAGGAGGCCGAGCGCGTCCTCCTTGCTCACCCCGACCGGCGCGGTGACCAGCGGGGTCCGGGTCATGATCTCGCGGACCGGGGTGGCCGGGTCGGAGACGAAGCGCATGTCGCGGTTGGTGACGATGCCGACCAGCTGGCCGTCGCCGTCCACCACCGGCACGCCGGAGATCCGGTAGCGCCCGCAGAGCGCGTCGACGTCACGCAGGGTGTCCCCCGGGCTGGCGGTGACCGGGTTGGTGATCATGCCGGACTCGGAGCGCTTGACCAGGTCGACCTGGAGCGCCTGGTCCTCCAGGGAGAGGTTGCGGTGCAGCACCCCGATGCCGCCCTGGCGGGCCATCGCGATCGCCATCCGCGCCTCGGTCACCGTGTCCATCGCGCTGGACAGCAGCGGCACGCTGAGGTCGATGTTGCGGGTCAGCTTGGTCACCGTGTTGACCCGGCTCGGCACCACGTCCGACTCGCCCGGCTGGAGCAGCACGTCGTCGAAGGTCAGCCCGAGCGGCACCACCCGGGCGGAGCCGGCGGGCAGCTCCGGCAGGTGACCGCCCAGCTCGGCGTGGTCGGCGCCGCTCGGCAGGTCGGTGCTGGGCGAAATTTCCACGATTGCTCCCCTGAGCTGCTCGGACGGGCTTCAGCGAGGTGGCGCGGACGGGCACCGGCGTACGCCGGGTGACGGCGCTTCGCCCCATCGTACCCAGTGACCTGCGCCGGGCCCGCCGGCGGCGGGCCGGGTCGCGGCCGGCCGGGGGGCGGGCATCGCCGCTGCGGTGGGTCTACGGTGATGGTGTGCACGACGAGCCCATCGACCCGTTCAACGGCGACCCGGCCGATCCGGCAGCGGGCCTGCACGATCCCGGCGACGACGCCCCGCTCGACCCGCTGACCGAGGGCGAACGACAGGACGTGCTGGAGGACCTCGCCGACCTGGAGATCTACCAGGCGCTGCTGGCGCCGATCGGGATCCGCGGGCTGGTGATCGAGTGTGAGGACTGCCGGGAACCGCACTACTTCGACTGGGACCTGCTCCGCGGCAACCTGCGCCACCTGCTCAGCTCCGGCCGGCCGCGGGTGCACGAGCCGGCCTACGACCCGGATCCGGACCACTACGTCACCTGGGACTACGCCCGCGGCTACGCCGACGGGGTGCACGACACGCTGACCGAGGGCACCGAGGACGAGCCCGGCTCCGGCGACTGACCGGGCCCCGGCCGGGCCGACGGGTGGGCCGGGTCACCTGGCCGCCCCGGTCGCGTTCCGGGCGGCTTCAGGCCACCAGGCCGGCCCGGAAGCCGGCGGCCACCGCGTGCGCCCGGTCCCGGGCGCCGAGCTTGCGGAAGAGCCGCCGGGCGTGCGTCTTCACGGTGTCCTCCGAGACGAACAGCTCGCGGCCGATCTCGGCGTTGCTCTTGCCCTCCGCCATGCCGAGCAGCACCTGGAGTTCCCGCTCGGTCAGGCCGACCGGCGGCCGGCCGGACCGGGTACCCGGTGCGTCCCGCCGGGCCTCCGGCGCGGTCTCCTCCGGCTCGCCGGCGGCCGGCTCGGCCGGGTCGTCACCACGCTGCACCGGCACCACCGCCGGGGCGCCGCCAGCCTCGACCGGGCCGGAGGGCCAGGGCGGGCCGGGCTCACCGGGCGGCCGGCCGCCCGCCGCCGGGCGGGTCGGGCCGCCGACCGCGGCGGTGTCCCGGGCCGGGTCGGTGATCCGGTGCCGGGCCGTGCGGCCGGGCGCGGAGAGCAGCAGCAGGGCCTTGGCCACCGCGCTGGTCAGGTCGTGGTCGGCGCCCTGGATCAGCCCCCGGGCGCCGGCGCTGATGGTGGCGGCCGCCGCCTCCGACTCCTCCGTCCCGAGCAGCACCACGGCGGCCTGCGGCGCGCGGGCCAGCACCCGGCGGACGAAGCCGGCGCTGTCCGGCCGGGTGAGCGCCGTGTCGGCGAGCACCACGTCGGCCGGGCGCTCGGCCAGACGCAGCATCACTTCGGGATCGGAGACAGCGGTCCGGACGACCGCCGACAGCCCGAGCCGGGCCGCCGCCGAGGTCAGGTGCTGGGCGGCGAGCGGTGTCCGAACGCACACGAGAACCGTACGCACTGTGGTCTCCTCTCCGCCCATGAGCAGACCATGTCCGGGCGCGCCCCCGAGGGGGTTCCCGGCAATCCTCCGAACTTTTCCGACAGTTAGGGCATATGCGGCAAGTTGCCGGAAGTTTTCGATCACAGAAGTGTGAGTCGGCAACTGCTCGGGTACCGGAAGGTCCAGGCCGGGAACGGTGCGCCTGCGCGGCCCGCCGCCCGGTAGCCGGCCAAGAAGATCTCGCGGTGCCGCGCGGGAGGAGGGGTGCTGATGTCGAACGTACGTAGACTGCCCGGACCCATCGTCGATCTCTGGGACTGGCAGCGGCTCGGCGCCTGCCGGGGCCGCGACAGCGCCCAGTTCTTCCACCCGGACGGCGAGCGCGGCTCCTCCCGCCTGCGCCGGGAATCCGGCGCCAAGGCGGTCTGCCGCACCTGCCCGGTACGCGCCGAGTGCGCCGCGCACGCGCTCTCGGTCCGCGAGCCGTACGGCGTGTGGGGCGGCTTCAGCGAGTCCGAGCGGCTGCGGCTGCTCGCCATGGGTTGGGAGGACCTGGCCGACCGCCGGCAGACCCGGGTCGACGTGGCCCGGCTGGAGGCCCGGCTGGGCGGGCCGCACAAGTCGGCCGTCCCCGCCCAGCGCAAGGTCGCCTGAGCCGACCCACCACCCCCGCACACCGTCCGTCGACGCCGCGCCCCGCACCGGGGCGCGGCGTCGGCGCGCGGTTCGACGACACCGCCCGGCCGTACGGTCGCCGGGCTCGGCCGGTGGCCGGCTTCCGGCGAAGGCCCCGGGGTGCGTGGTGTGATGGCGGGGTGGAGCTCCGGGAGTTGCGGGCGTTCGTCGCGGTCGTCGAGGAAGGGAGCCTCTCGGCGGCGGCCCGGCGGTTGCACCTGAGCCAGCCCGCGCTGTCCCAGACCGTGAACGCGCTGGAACGACAGCTCGGCGTGCAGCTGCTGGTCCGCGGTAGCACCGGGGTGCGGGCCACCGAGGCGGGCATGACGCTGCTCACCGAGGCCCGGGCGGTGCTCGCCCGGCACGACCGGGCGGTGGCCGCGGTCACCCGGCACACCGCGGCGGGTGGCAGCGTGCTCCGGCTCGGGATCCCGCTCGAACTCCCCGCCGACCTGCTGTCCCGGCCGCTCGCCGCCCTCACCGCGGCCCATCCGGGTACCCGGGTGCAGGCCCGCCACCTGTCCACCGGGGCGCAGCTCGCCGCGCTGCGCACCGGTGAACTCGACCTCGGGCTGGTCCGGGAGCACCCGATCGGCCCCGACCTGGACGCCGTCCTGGTCGTCGAGGAACGGCTGGGCGTCCTGCTCGCCGCCGACCAGGCCGCGGCGCTCGCCGGGCCGGAGGGAATCCGGCTGGACGCCCTTGCCGGCCTCGACTGGGTCGGTTTCCCCCGCTCCGGCAGCCCCGCCTGGTACGACGAGCTCACCGCGATCCTGCGCAGCCACGGCCTCGACCTCGGACCCGCCGCGCCGGAAGGTCAGGAACTGATCGCCGAGGTGAAACTCGCGGCGGTGACCGCCGGGGGCGCCTTCGCGCTGGCCCCGCCCGGCTGGTCGCCGCCGATCCCGGCGGCGGTCACCTGGTCGCCGCTGGTCGGGCATCCCCTCGTCCGCCGGACCTGGGCGGCATGGCCGGCCAGCTCGCACCGGCGCGACCTCGGCCACCTGGTCGCCGCGCTGGAGGTCCGGGTGCCCTGAGTCCGTGTCCGCCACCGACCCGCCCCCGGATCGCTTATGGCGGCCATAAGTCGCTCGATCAGCTCGGCGGGAAAGTCCCGGCGTCGCCGGGACTTGCACCCACTGGTCGGGACAGGCCCGACCGCCGCCGATGAGCGGAACGGAATGTGGGTGAAGGAACGATGACAGAACTGCGGGACAGGTCGGCGCTGGTGACCGGGGGCAACAGCGGCATCGGGCGGGCGACCGCCGTCGCGCTCGCCCGGCTCGGCGCGCACGTGGTGATCTCCGGTCGGGACGCCGCCCGGGGTGAGCAGGTGGTCCGGGACATCCGCGCGGCCGGTGGCCGGGCCGACTTCGTGGCCGCCGAGCTGCGGGACGAGGCGTCCGCCCGGGAGCTCGCGGCGCGGACCAGGGAACTGGTCGGGCACGTGGACATCCTGGTCAACAACGCCGGGATCTACCCGTTCAGCCCGACCGACCAGACGAGCGAGCAGAGCTTCGACTCGGTGTACGCGCTGAACGTGAAGGTGCCGTACTTCCTGGTCGCCGAGTTCGCGCCGGAGATGGCGAAGCGCGGCCGGGGCGCGATCGTCAACCTGACCACGATGGTCGCCGAGTTCGGCATGCCGGGGATGGCCCTCTACGGGTCGAGCAAGGCCGCGCTGGTGCTGCTCACCAAGTCCTGGGCCGCCGAGTACGGGCCGCAGGGGGTGCGGGTCAACGCGGTCAGCCCCGGCCCCACCCGGACGGAGGGCACCGCCGGGATGGGCGGGGACCTCGACCAGTTGGCGACAACCGTCCCCGCCGGCCGGCCCGGGTCGCCCGAGGAGATCGCGGAGGCGATCGCCTTCCTGGCCACCGACCGGGCGAGCTTCGTGCACGGCGCGATCGTGCCCGTCGACGGCGGACGCGTCGCCGTCTGATCCGGCCGCCCGACCCGACCCGCTCCACAGTGCTCGGTGGTGGGGCGGGCCGGGCCGGCTCCGGTCAGCGGACGGTCACCTTGACGGTGTGCCAGCCGGTGGCGCCGTCCGGAGCGACCTCCTGCCGCCGGCCGGTCTGCGTCTCGCCGGTGCGGTCGGTCGCCCGGACCTGGAGGGTGTGCTCGCCCGGCGTGGCGTCCCACCGCCACGACCACTGCACCCAGGTGTCCACCGACACCGTGGCGGCCAGCTCCGCCTCCCGCCAGGGGCCCTCGTCGACCCGGACCTCCACCCGGCGGATGCCCCGCTGCTGGGCCCAGGCCACGCCGGCCACCGTGATCGGACCGGCGGTGAGCCGGTTGCGCGGCCGGGGTGCGTCGATCCGCGACTGGGTCTTCACCGGCCCCTGCGCCGACCAGCCGCGCGGCACCCAGTACGCGTCGAAGTCGGCGAAGCCGGTCAGCTCCAGCTCGGTGACCCACTTGCAGGCCGAGACGTAGCCGTACAGGCCGGGCACCACCATCCGCACCGGAAAGCCGTGCTCGACCGGCAGCGGCTCGCCGTTCATGCCCACCGCCAGCAGCGCGTCCCGTCCGTCGCGCAGCACGGCGGTGGGCGTGCCGCAGGTCCAGCCGTCCACCGACCGCCCGACCACCTGGTCGGCGCCCTCCTCGGGCTCGACCTCGTCCAGCAGCTCCCGGATCGGCACCCCCAGCCAGCGGGCGTTGCCGATCAGGTCGCCGCCGACCTCGTTGGAGACGCAGGCCAGGGTCACGTACCGCTCCACCATCGGCCGGGCCAGCAGGTCGGCGAAGCTGAGCGTCAGCGGCCGGCGGACCCGGCCGTGGATGCGCAGGCGCCAGCTCTCCGGATCCACCTGCGGCACGACCAGCGCGGTGTCGATCCGGTAGAAGCCGAAGTTCGGCGTCACATAGGGGGCGAGCTGGGCGAGCGACAGGTCGGCCCCGGCCGGCACCGGTGGCGCGGCGGAGACCGGGGCGGGCAGCGTCACCGCCTGGCGGGCCGCCGAGACGCCCCGCCGCCCGGCCAGCCACCGCCCGCCCAGGCCGGCGGCGGTGGCCGCGCCGAGCAACGCCCCGGTTCCGGTGAGGAACCGCCGCCGGGACTCCGGGTCGGTGCGCTCCAGCGGCTCCCAGCCGGCGGGCACCGGCTCCGCGGCCGGCCCGGCGCCGGCCGCCGGTGCCCGGCCCGCAGCCGTGGGCCGGGTCTCCGGCTGCTCACCGGCCGGCCCGGCATCCGCCGCCGGTTTCCCGGCGCCTTTCGGCGGCGCGGAGGCCGGCAGGGGCGTCGGCGGCGACCAGGGCCACGGGTCGAGTTCCAGCGGGCCGGTCAGGAAGAGCCAGAGCACCAGCGCACCCGCCCCGGCGCCGAGCAGCGAGGGCAGCGCGTCGGCCAGGTCGGCGCCGGCCCGGGTCAGCGCGGCGACCACCCCGAGCGCCGCGAAGGCGGCGATGCCGGCCAGGCCGACCGCCAGCCGGCGGACGGCCAGCACGCCGAGCAGCGCGGCCACCGCGCCGAGCAGCAGCGCCGTCCCGATCAGCAGGGCGATCTTGTCGTACCTGCCGAACAGCGCGATGCCGAGCTGCTTGAGCGGCTCGGGCACGGTGTCGACGACCAGCCCGCCGACCGCGACCAGCGGAGCCGAGCGGGGGCCGGTGAGTACCGCCACCACCTCGGCGGTGCCGATCGCCACCGCGGCGGCGGTGAACCCGGCCAGGGCGGCGTACCGGCGCGTCGTCGTGCTCATCGGGCCAGTCTTTCCGACCGACCCGCGCGGCCGGTAGCCGCGTCAGCGTTCCGTAATCCCGGGCGGTGGCGGTTCCGGGCCGGACAGGCGACCGGGGCACACCGTCGGCGTGACGGTGTGCCCCGGTCCGGGTCGTGCTACCGGGTCAGAAACCCGGGCCGTGCTGGTGGCCGTGGCCGTGGCCGTGCGAGTGGCCGTGGCCACCGGCGGCCGGCTCCGGCTCCGCCGGCTTCTCCACCACGAGGCTCTCCGTGGTGAGCAGCAGGCCGGCGATGGAGGCGGCGTTGGTGACCGCGTTGCGGGTCACCTTCACCGGGTCCAGGATGCCGGCCTTGACCAGGTCGACGTACTCGCCGGCGGCGGCGTCGAGGCCGTTGCCCCACTCCTTGCCGGCGACCTTCTGCACCACCACGTAGCCGTCGTGGCCGGCGTTCTGGGCGATCCAGCGCAGCGGCTCGACCAGCGCCTTGCGCACGATCGAGACGCCGACCTTCTCGTCACCGGTGAAGCCGAGGTCGTCGTCGAGCACCGGCAGGATCTGCGCCAGGGCGGCGCCACCGCCGGGGACGGTGCCCTCCTCGACCGCGGCCTTGGTCGCCGCGATGGCGTCCTCGATGCGGTGCTTGCGCTCCTTCATCTCGACCTCGGTCGCCGCGCCCACCTTGATGACCGCGATGCCGCCGGAGAGCTTCGCCAGCCGCTCGGCCAGCTTCTCCCGGTCCCACTCGGAATCCGAGGCCTCGATCTCCTTGCGGATCTGGGCCACCCGGTCGGCGACGTCGGAGGACTGGCCGCCGCCGTCGACGATGGTGGTGTTGTCCTTGTCGACGACCACGCGCCGGGCGGTGCCGAGCACCTCCAGGCCGACCTGGTCGAGCTTGTAGCCCAGCTCGGGGGCGACCAGCTCGGCGCCGGTGAGGATCGCCATGTCCTGCAGCATCGCCTTGCGCCGGTCACCGAAGCCCGGGGCCTTGACCGCGCAGACCTTGAGGGTCTTGCGGATCGAGTTGACGACCAGGGTGGACAGCGCCTGGCCCTCCACGTCCTCCGCGATGATCAGCAGCGGCTTGCTGTTCTGGAGGACCTTCTCCAGCAGCGGCAGCAGCTCCTCGATCGCGGAGATCTTCTGCGTGGTGATCAGGATGTACGCGTCCTCGAGGACCGACTCCTGCGCCTCCGCGTCGGTGACGAAGTTCGGCGAGATGAAGCCCTTGTCGAACTGGAGACCCTCGGTCACGTCCAGCTCGGTGTGCAGGGTGGAGCCCTCCTCGACGGTGATGACACCGTCGCGGCCGACCTTCTCCATCGCCTCGGCGATCAGTTCGCCGATGGTGGCGTCCTGCGCGGAGATCGTCGCCACGTGCGCGATCGACTCCTTGCCGGCGACCTCGACGGCCCGGCCGAGCAGCGCCTCGGAGACCTTGGCGGCCGCCGCGTCGATGCCCCGCTTGAGGCCGGCCGGGTTGGCCCCGGCGGTCACGTTGCGCAGGCCCTCGCGGACCATCGCCTGGGCCAGCACGGTCGCGGTGGTGGTCCCGTCGCCGGCGACGTCGTTGGTCTTGGTCGCCACCTCCTTGACCAGCTGCGCGCCGAGGTTCTCGTACGGGTTGGTGAGCTCGATCTCCTTGGCGATGGTCACACCATCGTTGGTGATCGTCGGCGCACCGAATTTCTTGTCCAGGACGACGTTGCGCCCGCGCGGGCCGAGGGTGACCTTGACCGCGTCCGCGAGGGCGTTGACACCGTGCTCCAGCAGGTGCCGGGCGTCGTCCGAGAAGCTCAGGATCTTCGCCATGAATGTCCCTTCGAAGCGACGCTGCCCCGGCCCGGCGAGCCGGACCGGGGCAGCGTCACTGATCGGTTGCTTACTTCTCGATGACCGCGAGGACGTCGCGGGCGGAGAGCACCAGGTACTCCTCGCCGGCGTACTTGACCTCGGTGCCGCCGTACTTCGAGTAGATGACGGTGTCGCCGACCTTGACGTCAACCGGGATCCGGTTGCCGGAGTCGTCGACGCGCCCCGGGCCGACAGCGAGGACGGTGCCCTCCTGCGGCTTCTCCTTGGCGGTGTCGGGGATCACGATGCCCGACGCCGTGGTGGTCTCAGCCTCGTTCGCCTGGACCAGGATCCGGTCCTCGAGCGGCTTGATCGCAACCTTGGTCGCGGTAGTCACGGGCATACCCTCCTGGGGTACTGGTTTCGTTGCCGGTCGGCGAGCCGACCAGCGTCAATCTGCCACATGCCACCGGGCGGGGCCGTCGTCGCGGGTGCCGGTCCGCCTGGCGTTCAGCGCCCGGACCGAGCGGTCCGGAAGCTGGCACCCTCAGGGTGAGAGTGCTAATCGCAGGTTATTCCTCGGCTAGCACTCCGTCAAGGAGAGTGCCAACCCGCTCGCCGGCGCGTCGGGTTGGGCGGCCAGAATGGCCGGGTGGATCTCGACCAGCTCGCCGCGCTGCGTACGCCCGACGGGTCGGCCGCGCTCGCCGCAGCGGCCGAGGTGGCCGGCGGCGACCCGCTGGCCGCGGCGTCCGCGCTCCGCACGGCCGGTGTCCCGGCCGGGCTCGCCGCCGCCGCGTTGACCCAGGTCGAGCTGCGCCGCCGGGCGGCCGGCAAGTTCGGCCCCGAGGCCGCCGGCATGTTCCTCACCCGCCCGGGGCTGGAGCAGGCGACCCGCCGGGTGGTCGCCGACCGGCGGGCCGGGCGGTTGCGGGCCGCCGGCGTGCGCACCCTCGCCGACCTCGGGTGCGGCCTCGGCGCGGACGCGCTCGCCGCCGCCCGGGCCGGGATCCGGGTGTACGGCGTGGAGGCCGACCCGCTGACCGCCGCGATGGCCGCCGCGAACGCGGAGGCGGCCGGAGTGGCCGAGTTGTTCACGGTCGAGTGCGGTGATGCCACCGCGTTCGACGTCGGCCGGGTCGAGGCGGTCTTCTGCGATCCGGCGCGGCGCAGGGCGGGCACCGGCCGGCGCATCTTCGACCCGAACGCCTACTCGCCGCCGTGGGACTTCGTCGTCCGGCTGGCCGAGCGGATGCCGTACACCGTGGTGAAGGTGGCCCCCGGGCTCGACCACGCGCTGATCCCGGCGGGCGCCGAGGCGGAATGGGTCAGTGTGGACGGCGACCTGGTCGAGGCGGCGCTCTGGTGCGGTCGGCTCGCCGAGGTCCCCCGCCGGGCCACCGTGCTGCGCGGCGAGGTCGCGCACGTGCTCACCGGCGCCGGCGACCGGGAGGCGGCGGTCGGGCCGGTCCGCCGCTTCCTGCACGACCCGGACCCGGCGGTCGTCCGCGCCCACCTGGTCGCCGAACTGGCCGACGCCGTCGGCGCCACGCTGGCCGACCCGGGGATCGCCTACCTCTACGCCGACGCGCCGGCCACCACCCCGTTCGCCCGCCGCCTGGCGGTCACCGACGTGCTGCCGTTCTCGCTGAAGCGGCTGCGCGCCCTGCTGCGCGAGCGGCGGGTGGGCCGGGTGGAGATCCTCAAGCGCGGGTCGGCGCTGGAGCCGGAGCGGCTGCGCCGCGACCTGAGGCTCGACGGGGACGGCTCGGCCAGCCTGGTGCTGACCCGGGTGGCCGGGGCACCGACGGTCCTGCTCTGCCAGCCCGCCCCGGCGGCCTGACCGATCGACCGGCGGCCGGCCGGGGTATCCGGTGGCCCGGCGGGCCGGGGCCCCGATAGCTTGTCGGTCATGGCGGGACAGGGAACGCCGGCGACGGCGCTGCTGGCGAAGCGGAAGATCGCACACAGCACCCATCCGTACGACGTCTCCGCGGACGCCCCGAACTACGGCGCGCTGGTCGCCGCGGCGCTCGGCGTACCGCCGGAGCGGGTGTTCAAGTCGCTGGTCACCGAGGTCGACGGGGCGCTCACCGTGGCGGTCGTGCCGGTCACCGGCGAGCTGGACCTGAAGGCGCTCGCCGCGGCGGTCGGGGGCAAGCGGGCGGCGTTGGCCGACCGTACGGTCGCCGAGCGGGCCACCGGCTACGTCCGGGGCGGGATCAGCCCGTTGGGCCAGCGCAAGCGCCTGCCCACCGTGCTCGACTCGTCGGCGCTGGACTTCCCGACGGTCTACGTCTCCGCCGGCCGGCGGGGCCTCCAGCTCGAGCTCGCCCCGGCCGACCTGGTGGCGCTGACCGGCGCGCACACCGCCCCGGTCGCCGGCCGCTGACCTTTCGCCCGCACCCCCCGGATCGGCGCCGGTCACCCTTCCGCACGATCTCCGTAACTCAGGGTGATGTTTGCCACCACGCCGCTCCCGCCCCGCCGGTGCCGCCGGTGCCGATGGGGCGGCGGAGCGCCAACGGGATGCCCGTGAGAGCGATTTCCGCCCTGGTGACCAGGCGGCTACCGGCGCGTTGCTGAATTGTTACCGCCGCCAACAAACTCGCCGTCACGGCACCCTTGTGGTCGGGTCAGTGAGCGGAATACGTTGCCGGGCACAACAAAACATCACCTACCCCCACCCTCGAAAGGACCCTGCACATGCGCAAGGGCTTCCTCACCTTCGCCGCCGTGGGCCTGCTCGCCGTCGGCGGCGTGGCCGCCTGCGGCGACGAGTCCGGCAGCGGTGACCAGGCCGGCAGCGCCAAGACCCCGAAGATCGGTGTCATCCTCCCGGACAGCAAGTCCTCCGCCCGCTGGGAGGGCGCGGACCGCAAGTTCCTGGAGGAGGCGTTCAAGGCCGCCGGTGTCCAGTACGACATCCAGAACGCCCAGGGCGACAAGACCCAGTTCCAGACCATCGCCGACCAGATGATCACCAACGGCGTCACCGCCCTGATGATCGTCAACCTGGACTCCGGCACCGGCAAGGCCGTGCTGGACAAGGCCAAGTCGCAGGGCGTGGCGACCATCGACTACGACCGGCTCACCCTGGGCGGCTCCGCCGAGTACTACGTCAGCTTCGACAACGAGGCCGTCGGCAAGCTCCAGGGCGAGGGTCTGGTCAAGTGCCTGACCGACAAGGGTGTCAAGAACCCGGCGGTGAGCTACCTCAACGGCTCGCCGACCGACAACAACGCCACCCTGTTCAAGAACGGGTACGACTCGATCCTCAAGCCGAAGTTCGACTCGAAGGAGTACACCAAGGTCGCGGACGACTCCGTGCCGGACTGGGACAACGCCCAGGCCGCGACGATCTTCGAGCAGCAGCTCACCCAGGCCAAGGGCAAGATCGACGGCGTCCTCGCCGCCAACGACGGCCTGGGCAACGCCGCCATCTCGGTGCTGAAGAAGAACAAGCTCAACGGGAAGGTCCCGGTCACCGGCCAGGACGCCACCCCTCAGGGTCTGCAGAACATCCTCGCCGGCGACCAGTGCATGACCGTCTACAAGGCGATCAAGGAGGAGGCGAAGGCCGCCTCCGACCTGGCCATCGCGCTGGCCAAGGGTGAGAAGAAGGAGACCGGCCAGACGGTCAAGGACCCGGAGGGCGGCCGCGACGTCGCCGCCGTGCTGCTCACCCCGAAGGCGATCTACAAGGAGAACGTCAAGGACGTGATCGCCGACGGCTTCGTGACCAAGGACGAGGTCTGCTCCGGGGCGTACGCCAAGCTCTGCGCCGACGCCGGCATCAGCTGACCGACGCCCCGCGTCGCACCCGCCGAGGCGAGCCGCCCGGCACGGGATTTCACCTCCCGTGCCGGGCGGCACTCGCCGGACGGGCTCCGAGATCTCCCCTCCATCCGAAGGAGACACCCCGTGTCCGCAACACCACTGCTGGAGCTACGCGGGATCGACAAGAGCTTCGGTCCCGTCCAGGTCCTGCGTGATGTCGCCTTCGCCGCCCACCCGGGCGAGGTGACCGCGCTGGTCGGCGACAACGGCGCCGGCAAGTCGACCCTGGTCAAGTGCATCAGCGGCATCTATCCGACCGACGCCGGCGAGTTCATCTTCGACGGCCGGCCGGTGACCATCAACAGTCCCCGGGACGCCGCCGCGCTCGGCATCGAGGTCGTCTACCAGGACCTCGCGCTCTGCGACAACCTCGACATCGTGCAGAACATGTTCCTCGGCCGGGAGAAGCGCAGCGGTCTCGTCCTGGACGAGCCGACCATGGAGCAGATGGCCGCGGAGACGCTGGCCGGCCTCTCCGTACGCACCGTGAAGTCGTTGCGGCAGCACGTCTCCAGCCTCTCCGGTGGCCAGCGCCAGACGGTCGCCATCGCCAAGGCGGTGCTCTGGAACAGCAAGCTGGTCATCCTCGACGAGCCGACCGCCGCGCTCGGTGTGGCGCAGACCGCGCAGGTGCTCGAACTGGTCCGCCGGCTGGCGGACAACGGCCTGGCCGTCGTGCTCATCTCGCACAACATGAACGACGTCTTCGCCGTCTCCGACCGGATCGCCGCGCTCTACCTCGGCCAGATGGTCGCCCAGGTGAAGACCACCGACATCACCCACTCGCAGGTGGTGGAGCTGATCACCGCCGGCCGCTCCGGCGGGCTCGGCCTCCCCGCCGACGCGGCCAGCAACGGCCACGGCGCGGAGCCGGCCGGGACCACCACAGGAGGCGTCCAGTGACCACCACCGTCGTGCAGAAGGAGGGGCCGGCCGCCGTCACACCGGCGCCCACCCTCGGCAGCCACGTGCGCAACTACGTCAGCCGGGTACGCGGCGGCGACATCGGCGCGCTGCCGGCCGTACTCGGCCTGATCGTGCTCTGCACGGTCTTCTCGGTCATGCGGCCGTCGTTCCTCACCGCCGGCAACTTCGCCAACCTGTTCACCCAGGGCGCGGCGGTCACCCTGATCGCCATGGGCCTGGTCTTCGTCCTGCTGCTCGGCGAGATCGACCTCTCCGCCGGCTTCGCCAGCGGGGTCTGCGCCGCGGTGCTGGCCAACGTGGTCACCGTGCTCGGCTACCCCTGGTACGTCGCGGTGGTCGCGGCCCTCGTCACCGGCGTGGTGATCGGCACCACGCTCGGCTTCCTGGTCGCCAAGATCGGGATCCCGTCCTTCGTGGTGACCCTCGCCGGGTTCCTCGCCTTCCAGGGCGTCGTGCTGATGCTCATGAAGGAGGGCACGAACATCTCGGTGCGGGACGACGTGCTGGTGGCGATCGCCAACCGCAACCTGCCCCCCGTGCTCGGTTGGGGGCTGACCGCCCTGGCGGTCGCCGGCTACGCGGCGGTGCAGCTGCTGCGGCACCGCAACCGGGCCGCCCGCGGGCTGGTCACCGACCCGCTCGCCGTGGTGTTCGCCCGGATCGGCGGCTTGGCGGTGATCCTCGGCGTCGCGGTCTACGTGCTCAACCTGGAGCGCAGCCGCAACGTGCTGGTCGTCTCGCTCAAGGGCGTGCCGATCGTGGTGCCGATCATCGCGGTGCTGCTGGTCCTCTGGACCTTCGTCCTCCAGCGCACCAGCTACGGCCGGCACGTCTACGCGGTCGGCGGCAACAAGGAGGCGGCCCGCCGGGCCGGCATCAACGTCGACCGGATCCGCATCTCGGTCTTCATGATCTGCTCCTCGATGGCGGCCATCGGCGGCATCGTGGCGGCCAGCCGGGCCAACTCGGTGGACCCGAACACCGGTGGCAGCAACGTGCTGCTCTACGCCGTCGGCGCGGCGGTGATCGGCGGCACCAGCCTCTTCGGCGGCAAGGGCCGGGTGCTCGACGCGGTGCTCGGTGGTGCGGTGGTCGCGGTGATCGACAACGGAATGGGTCTGATGGGCTACAGCTCGGGCGTGAAGTACGTGGTCACCGGCGTGGTGCTGCTGCTCGCCGCGAGCGTTGACGCCTTCTCCCGCCGCCGTTCCGCGGCGACCGGCACGCGCTGACCCCCGCGGTAGCGACGTGGCGACAGTGATGCGCGCAGGGCCGAGCCAGGACGAGATCCGCCGGCAGAACCTCGGTGCGCTGCTGCGCTACGTGCACGTCCACGGGGCGACCACCCGCGCGGAACTGACCACCGCGCTGGGGTTGAACCGCAGCACCATCGGCGCGCTGACCGCCGACCTGGCCGGCGCCGGGCTGGTCAGCGAGGGGACGCCGAAGGAGACCGGCCGGGCCGGACGACCGTCGCTGGTCGTCCGGCCCGAGTCGGGGCGGGTCTACGCGTTCGCGTACAGCATCGAGGTGGACCGGCTGCGGGCCGCGCGGGTCGGCCTGGGCGGCGCGGTGCTCGACCGCCGGGAGCTCGACCGGCCCCGCGGCCTGACCGCCGCGGAGGCCGCGCCGCTGCTCGCCGGGGCGGTCAAGGAGATGCAGCACGGGGTGCCGGGCGGGTCGCTCTGCGTCGGCGCGGGGGTCGCGGTCTGCGGCATGGTGCGCCGCGACGACGGCCTGGTCCGGCTGGGCCCGACCACCGGCTGGGTGGACGAGCCGATCGGCGCGGCGCTGCGCGCGGAACTCGGCTGCGAGGTGCCGGTCACCGTGGGGAACGTGGCCGACGTGGCGGCGTTCGCCGAGCACGCCCGGGGCGCGGCGGCCGGCTGCGACAACGTCATCTACCTCTACGGCGACGTCGGCGTGGGCGCCGGCATCATCGCCGGCGGCCGGCGGCTGACCGGACACGGCGGGTACGGCGGCGAGGTCGGCCACATGAAGGTGGTCCGCGACGGCGAGCGCTGCGAGTGCGGCTCCCGCGGCTGCTGGGAGACCGAGATCGGTGAGCACGGGCTGCTGCGCCACGCCGGCCGTTCCGACGCCCGGGGGCGGGAGGCGCTGCTGGCCGTCTTCGACGCCGCCGACCGGGGCGACGCGCGGGCCCAGACGGCGGTCCGCCAGGCCGGCGACTGGCTCGGCTTCGGGGTGGCGAACCTGGTCAACATCTTCAACCCGGAGATGGTCATCTTCGGCGGCACCATGCGCGACCTCTACCTCGCCGCGGCGGCCCAGGTCCGCAGCCGGCTCAACTCCAACGCCCTCGCCGCCTGCCTGGAACACGTTCGGCTGCGCACCCCGAAGCTGGGCGAGGACGCCGCGCTGGTCGGCGCCGCCGAACTGGCCTTCGAGCGGCTGCTCGCCGACCCGCTCGACGCCGGCTGACCGGTGGCACCGGCCGGCGGCGCCCACTCGGCTGTCCGGCGGACCCGCCGGTGCGGCGTTCCTGCGTAGCCTGTCCCCCGTGGACGTTCAGCTACGCGCCTCCGACGACGACCGGCACCGGGTGGTCGCCGAGCTGCAACGGCACACCGCGGCCGGTCGGCTCACCCTGGACGAGTTCGCCGAGCGGGCCGGCGCCGTCTGGGCCGCCCGCACCCTCGGCGACCTCGCCGTGCTGACCCGGGACCTGCCCGCTCCGGCCGGCCCGGTGGCCACCGAACGGTCCGGTGACCACGGCCGGCGGGAACTGCTGGTGCTCTTCGCCGCCGCCGCGCTCACCCTGCTGCTGCTCGGCCTGCTGCTCGCCGTCGCCCGCTGACGGGCCGCGAGCCGGCCGGCCCGGCGGGCCGGCGGGCCGGATGAACTGATCGGGCGGTCAGCCCGTACCAGTGGGCGGACGGGCGGCCGGCGGCATGCGGGCGTCCGGCAGACGCGTTCGGCCCGGACCGAGGAGGCAGCACAGACATGGCAGCGCTCAGATCCGCCCGTCGCCGGCAGGGGCACCGGACCCGTCGTGTGGCGGTGCTGCTCGTCACGATCGCCGCCGGGCTCGGCGTGCTACCCGGCCTGGCCGTCGCCGCGCCCGCCGGGCAGCAGCTCAACGCCGCCGACGCCGCCCTGCTCAACGGGGTCCGGCTGGCGGGGCTCTGGGAGATGCCGGCCGGGCAGATGGCCGCCGAGAAGGGCCAGTCGGCCAGGGTCCGGGAGATCGGGGCGGGTATCGCCACCGAGCACGAGGAGTTGGACCGGCTGACCGTCGAGGCGGCCAACAAGCTGGGCGCGACCATCCCGACCGACCCGACGGACGAACAGAGGGGCTGGTTGAAGGAGATGCAGAACGCCACCGGCGCCCGCTTCGACCAGATCTTCGTCACCCGGCTGCGGGTGGCGCACGGCAAGATCTTCCCGGTCATCGGGGCGGTCCGGGCCAGCACCCGCGACCCCATCGTGCGCAAGCTCGCCGAGGACGCCAACAGGTTCGTCCTGCACCACATGCAGATGCTCGAGAGCACCGGGCTGGTCCGCTGGCCGGAACTCCCGCCGGCCGCGCTGCCCGCCCCCGGCAACGACGGGCTGCTCGCCGCGGCCTCGGCGAACACCGGCCCGCAGATGGGCGTCAGCAGCACCGTGGTCTGGCTGGTCTTCCTCGCCGCGCTGGGCACCGGCGGGATCGCCACCTACCGGATGCTCCGCCGCACCTGACCTCCGGCGCGCCGCTACTCGTTCTGGGTCGGTCCGAGCAGGCGGATCTCCTCGATGTCCAGCGCGGCCTGCACCTCGCGCAGCACGATGTCGTCGATCTGGTTCGTGTCGCGCAGCCGGGTGATCTCGCGGCGCTTGTGCTCGAGGACGGCGAGGCGCAGCTGCCGGTCGAGTTCCCTGGCCTGCTCCGGCGCCTCGCCCCGCTCCTCGGCGATGACCGCGTCCAGGTGCTGCTCGTACTCACCGCGGAGCCGGTCGACGACCTCCCGCTCGATGCCGAGCCGGGACGCCACCTCGGGCAGCGCCGCCAGCCCGACCTCGGTGGCCCGCCGCCGGGCCAGCCGCACCTCGTCCGCGCGTTGGACGTCGCCGACCAGGCCCGCCCAGCGGACCACGGCCGGCAGCGTGGTGCCCTGGATCAGCATGATCAGCACGATGACGACCACCGTGGTGAAGATGATCAGGTCGCGCTCGTGCACCGGAGTGCCGGCGGTCGTCGCCAACGGAACCGCCAGTGCGGCCGCGAGAGAGACGGCACCCCGGAAGCCCGCCCACCCGGCCGCGGTCCGCACCCGCCACGACACCCGCACCGACCGCTGGGAACGGCGGCGGTCGATCGCGCGGATGGCGAGCGTGGTCACGTGGACGTAGAGCAGCCGGGTCGCGATGACGACGCCCGTCACCCCCACCGCGATGGTCAGCGCCTGCGCGACGGAGGTGCTGGTGAGGTTGCGTAGGGCCCGCGGGACCTGCATCCCGAGCAGCACGAAGAGACTGCCGTTGATCAGGAAGGTGGAGAGGTCCCAGAAGTCGTAGGCCATGATCCGGGAACGGGCCCGGATGATCCGCGGACTGACGTAGGAGAGCATCAGCCCCGCGACCACCACCGCCAGGACGCCACTTTCGTGGATGAGCTCGGCGAGGAAGAAGGCGGCGAACGGGGTGAGGATGCTCAGCCCGCCCTCGCGCAGCGGGTCGTCGAGCCGCTTGCGGACGAGGATGACCAGGAATCCGACAACGGCGCCGGCGGCGATGCCGCCGGCGGACGCGGCGACGATGCGTCCGCCCACCCCGAGCAGGCTCGGCTCGGTGCCGCCCGTGACCAGCCCCACCGCGACCGCGAAGAGCACCAGCGCGGTGCCGTCGTTGATCAGGCTCTCCGCGTGCAGCGTGGTCAGGATCCGGCGCGGCATCCGCTTGGCCAGGCCGGAGACCGCCGCCGCGTCGGTCGGTGCGAGCACCGCGCCGAGCACCCAGGCCGCGGCCGGGCTGACGCCGAACCGCTCCGCGAAGAGCGTCACCGCCACCATGGTCACCACCACCAGCCCCACCGCCAGCAGCGCGATCACCAACAGGTTGGCCCGGATCTCCCGCAGGCTGGTGGTGATGCTCTCCCGGTAGAGGATCGCCGGCAGGAAGAGCAGCAGCACCACCTCGGGATCGAGCGTCACGTGGGACAGCGGTGGCAGGAGCGCGAGCAGGGCCCCCATCGTGATCAGCAGGATCGGCGGCGCCACGCTGTACCGGCCACCGAGGGTGGTGCCGACCAGCACGGTGATGCCCAGCACCACGATCAGTACCAGCGCCTCCACGCCCCACCCCCGCCACAAATGGTGGTACGCCGGACCGGCGGCGCACCGCCGTTCGTCCGAATTGCGGGGGCCGGATCAGGGCCGGTCGCCGTGCCAGGAGCGCCAGAGGGCGGCGTACGGGCCGCCGGCGGCGACCAGCTCGTCGTGCGGGCCGAGTTCGGTGATCCGGCCGTCCTCGACCACCGCCACCCGGTCCGCGTCGTGCGCCGAGAAGAGCCGGTGCGCGATGGCGATCACCGTCCGGCCGGCCAGCACCGCGGCCAGCGAGCGCTCCAGGTGCCGGGCGGCCCGCGGGTCGATCAGCGAGGTGGCCTCGTCGAGCACCAGGGTGTGCGGGTCGGCCAGCACGAGCCGGGCCAACGCCAGTTGCTGCGCCTGGGCCGGCGACAGCGGGTGCCCGCCCGAGCCGACCACGGTGTCCAGCCCGTCCGGCAGCGCCCGCGCCCAGTCCAGCGCGTCGACGGCGGCCAGCGCCGACTCCACGGCCGCCTCGTCGGCGCCCGGCCGGACCATCGCCACGTTCTCCCGCAGCGTGCCGATGAAGACGTGGTGCTCCTGGGTGACCAGCGCGACGTGCGAGCGCAGCTCGTCCAGCGGCAGCCCGTCCAGCCGTCGGCCGCCCACGGTGACCGAGCCGGAGCGGGGCGCGTGCACCCCGGCGAGCAGCCGGCCCAGGGTGGACTTGCCGGCGCCCGACGGGCCGACCATGGCCAGCTTCTCGCCCGGCTCCGGCAGCAGGGTCACCCCGTGCAGCACGTCCCGGCCGGGACGGTAGGCGTACCGGACGTCGTGGGCGGCGAGCCGCCGGTCCGCGGCCGGCTCCGCACCGCCCGCCCGGGTGGCGGGGCCGCCCGGGGTGGTGCCGGCCGGGTCGCCGGCCACGCCGAGCAGCCGGGCCATCGACGCGCCGCCGACCTGGAACTCGTCCAGCCAGGAGAGCAGCCGGTCGACCGGGTCCACCAGCTGCTGCACGTAGAGGGTGGCGGCGGTGACCTGGCCGAGGCTGACCCAGCCCTCCAGGTAGAACCAGCCGCCGATGAGCAGGGTGGCGGCCACCGGCACCACGTACCCGATCTCGGCGACCGGGAAGAAGATCGTCCGCAGCCAGAGGGTGTACCGCTCGGCCGCGTACGACCGGCGGATGTCGGCGTCGATGCGGGCCCGGCGGCGCGCCTGCTGCCGCAGCGCCTCGGTGGTCCGCGACCCCTCGACGGTCTCGCTGATCCCGTCGGTGATGTCCGAGTAGGCGGCATTCTCCCGCAGGTAGCCGTCGGGCGCCCGGCGCAGGTACCAGCGGGTGCCGGCCCAGAGCACCGGCACGGCGATCAGGCAGGGCAGCGCGAGCAGCGGGCCGACCAGCAGCAGCGCGCCGATGATGAAGCCGGCGGTGACGACCGCGATGAGCGTCTCCGGCACCGCGAACCGGACCGTGCGGGACAGCGCCGACACGTCCCGGGAGGTACGGGTGAGCAGGTCGCCGGTGCCCGCCCGCTCGACGGTGGCCAGCGGCAGGGCCAGCAGCCGGTCGACGAACTCCTCGCGCAGCTCGGCCAGCACCCGCTCGCCGAGCCGGGCCGAGGCCAGGTGGGCGAAGCGCACCAGCACCGACTGCGCCACCACGAAGCCGGCGATGAGCAGCGCGATCCGGTCCACCGTGGTGCCGGTCGTCCCCCGGGAGATCCCCTCCACCAGGTCGCCGAGCAGCCGCGGCGCGACCAGGCCGGCCGCGGCGGCCAACGCGTGCAGGGCCAGTGCCGCGGCGAGCGCGCGCGGGTGCCGGCGGACCAGGCCGCGTGCGTACCGGCGCACCTGCCCGGCGTCGGCGACCGGCAGTGCGGTGCCCATCAGTCCTCCTCCCGGCTCACCGTGGCGCGGTAGCGCGGTTCGCTGTCGAGCAGGTCGGCATGCGTCCCCTCGGCCACCGCCTTCCCGTCCTCCACGAAGATCACGTGATCGGCCCGGCCGAGCACCAGCGGGCTGGTGGTGCAGACCAGGGTGGTACGGCCGGCGCGGGCGACGGCCAGCCGGTCGGCGATCCGCGCCTCGGTGTGCGCGTCGACCGCGCTGGTCGGCTCCACCAGCAGCAGGGTCTCCGGGTCGGCGACCAGCGCCCGGGCCAGTCGCAGCCGCTGCTGCTGGCCGCCGGAGAACTCCCGGCCCCGCTCGGCCACCGCGCTGTCCAGCCCGTCGGGCAGCGCCTCGACGATGTCGGTCGCGCTCGCCGCGGCCAGCGCCGCCGCGATCGTCCCGTCGTCGGCCGTGTCGTGCGGGTCCAGCTCCGCCCGGAGCGCGCCGGTGAACAGGTGCGCGTCGTTGTCGGCCACCATGATCCGCTCGCGCACGGTGGCCAGCGGCAGGTCCCGCAGCGGTACGCCGTGCAGGGTGGCCTCCCCGTCGGCGTACCGGCCGAGCCGGTCCACGATCGCCGCCGCCTCCTCGGGCGCGGTCGCGGCGAGCGCGGTGAACCGGCCGGGGAGCAGGATCACCCCGGACTCGACGTCCACCAGCTCGCCGGGGCCGTCCGGCAGCCGGGCCGGATGCGCCGGCTCGACCAGTTCCGGGGTGAGCCGGAGCAGCCGCACCACCCGCCGGGCGGCCACGTGTCCCCGGGTCAGCTTGTCCACCGTCTCGGTGAGCTGCCGCAGCGGGCTGACCAGGAACGCGGTGTAGCCGTAGAAGGCGACCAGTTGCCCGGCGCTGATCTCGCCGCGCAGCGCGAACCGGGCGCCGAGCCAGGTGACCAGCACCAGGAAGGCGCCGGGGAGCAGCACCTGCGCCGCCTCCAGCAGCGACTCGACCCGGGCCACCCGTACGCCGTCGGCGCGCAGCGCCTGCGACTGCGCCCGGTAGCGGGCCGACAGCACCGGTTCGCCGCCGACGCCGCGCAGCACCCGCAGCCCGGAGACGATGTCACCGGCCCGGGTGGTCAGCGCCCCCTCGGAGTCCCGGTACGCCTGCTGCTGCCGGTGCAACGGCCGGATGAGCAGCCCGACCACCGCCATCAGCAGCGGTACGCCGAGCACCACGACCAGCCCGAGCGGCACCGAGGCGCCCAGCAGGATCACCGCGACGGTGACGATGGCGACCACGGCGCCGGTGCCCCGGGCGGTGATGTCGACCGCGTGGCCGATGTGGCTGATGTCGGCGGTCCCGATGCTCACCACCTCGCCGGCGGCGACCCGCCGGGGCAGGGCGGCGCCGAGCCGGTTGGCGGTCTCGACGGTGACCTGCACCGTCCGGTACGCGGCGGCGAGCCAGTTGTGGACCGCGCACCGGTGCCGGAGGATCCCGGCGACCGCCTGGAGCACGCCCAGGCCGAGCAGCACCAGCCCCCAGGTGACCAGGGCGCCCTCGTCGCGGCGGGTGAGCCCGTCCACGGCCCGGCCGACGGCGGCGGGCATCAGCGCCTGGGCCACCATCCAGAGCACGCCGAGGGCGATGCCGGCGCTGAACAGGGCCTTGTGCCGCAGCGCCAGCCACAGCAGGTAGCGGGTGGCCGACCGCGAATCGGGTACGCCGGGATCGCCGGCCGGTAAGGAGCGCATAGCCCCTCGACGCTAGACGTCCGGCCGGCCGGCCGGCGAACCAATTACCGGCCGGCGGTCAGCGGTCGACCTGCGTGAAGTCCCACGCGTGTGGAGGCCGGGCGAGCAGCGTCGGGGGCGGATCGGGCAGCGCCCGCGGATTGCTGCGCCACTTGGAGATGACCACCACCCGATGGTCGGTGGAGGAGAACACCTCGCTGGACAGGTGCAGCGGGTCGTGCTCGAACTCCGGCAGCGCGGTGTCGCAGACCCAGGTGATCAGGTCGGCGACCCCGTACGGCTCGGCGCGCGCCTCCCACATCCGGACGATCACGTCGCCCCCGTCACACGCTGACCGTGGTCAGCGGCATGGCCGAGTCGGCGGGCAGGTCGAGCCGGCTCGGCGCGACTCCCGCCGCGACCAGGTGCGAGCCGAGCGCGGCGACCATCGCGCCGTTGTCGGTGCAGAGCTTCGGCCGGGGCGCGCGGACCCGGATGCCGTGCTTGGCGGCGCGGTGCTCGGCCATCGCCCGCAGCCGCGAGTTGGCCGCCACGCCGCCGCCGATCACCAGGGTGTCGATGCCGTTCGCCCGGCAGGCGTCGATCGCCTTGCCGGTGAGCACGTCGCAGACCGCCTCCTGGAAGGACGCGGCGACGTCGGCCACCGGCACCGGCTCGCCGGCCCGCTGCCGCGCCTCCACCCAGCGGGCCACCGCGGTCTTCAGGCCGGAGAAGGAGAAGTCGTAGCGGTGGGCGGCGAGGTCCTTGGCGGCGGTGAGGCCGCGCGGGAAGGCGATCGCCGCCGGGTCGCCGGCGCGCGCCTCCCGGTCGATCGGCGGGCCGCCGGGGAACGGCAGCCCGAGCAGCCGGGCGACCTTGTCGAACGCCTCGCCGGCGGCGTCGTCGATGGTGGCGCCGAGGGGGGTGACACCGCGGGCCAGGTCGTCGACCCGGAGCAGGGACGAGTGGCCGCCGGAGACCAGCAGGGCGATCGCCGGCTCGGGCAGCGGGCCGTGCTCCAGGGTGTCCACTGCCACGTGCGCGGCGAGGTGGTTGACGCCGTAGACCGGCTTCTCGGCGGCGAGCGCGTACCCCTTGGCCGCGGCCACGCCGACCAGCAGGGCGCCGGCCAGGCCCGGGCCGGAGGTCACCGCGATGGCGTCGATGTCGGCGAGGGTGACCCCCGCCTCGGCCAGCGCCCGGTCCATGGTCGGCACGATGGCCTCCAGGTGGGCGCGGCTGGCCACCTCGGGCACCACGCCGCCGAACCGGGCGTGCTGCTCGACGCTGGAGGCGAGCGCGTCGGCGAGCAGCGTGTGCCCGCGCACGATGCCGACGCCGGTCTCGTCGCAGGAGGTCTCGATGCCGAGGATCAGTGGTTCGTCAGCCACGGTCCGTCCCGTCTCCGGTCTCCGCCGCGACGCGCTGCATGACCAGCGCGTCGGTGTTGCTCGGTTGGTAGTAGCCGCGCCGTACGCCGATCGGCTCGAAGCCGTACGCGGCGTAGAGCTTCTGGGCCGGGGCGTTGTCCGCCGCGACCTCCAGCAGGGTGCTGCGGGCCCCGAGCCGCGCGGCCTCGGCGAGCAGCGCCTCCAGCAGCGCCCGACCGACGCCACGCCGCTGGGCGTCCCGGCGGACGGCGATGTTCTGCACCCAGGCCTCTTCCGGCGGGGCGGCGGTGAGCCCGGCGTAGCCGAGCACGCTGCCGTCGTCGTCGCGGGCCACCCGGTAGAAGTGCCCGTTGGCCAGCTCGTTCCAGAACATCGCCGCGGACCACTGCTCGGCCCCGAACAGGTCCGCCTCGATCGGCAGCACCTCGTCGATGTGCCACCAGCGGAACGGCTCCAGACGCACCGGGCTCACGGCAGGACCGGCTTGCGCGCGGTCGCCGCCACGGCGTCCGGGCGGCGCAGGTAGAGCGGGGTGAGCCGCTCGCCGGGGGCGCCGGCGCGGATCCGCTCGGCGGCCAGGGCGGCCAGCGACCCGGGGTCGGGGTAGCGGGGCTCCGCCCGGACCGGCAGGCCGAGCGCGTCGGCGTACCGGTGGGCGCCGTCGCCGACGGCCAGGGTGACCGCCAGGCCGCGGGCACGCTCGGCGGCGACCGCCGGCGCGGAGACCTCCGGTCCGGCGATCCGCTGGCCGGCGCCGTCGTAGACCGCCCAGTAGATCTCCTTGCGCCGCGCGTCGCTGGCGGCCAGCACCGGCTCGCCGGCGGCCGCCGGGTGGCCGATCGCGTCCAGCGAGCAGACGCCGTACGTGGGGATGCCGAGCACCTGGCCCATCGTGGCGGCGGTGACCAGCCCCACCCGCAGCCCGGTGAACGGGCCCGGGCCGAGCCCGGCGACGATCGCCGCCAGGTCGCCGGGACGGGCGTCGGCATCGGCGAGGACCGCGTCGACCTGCGGGGCGAGCAGTTCGCCGTGCGCGCGGGCATCGACCGTGCACCGCTGGGCGCGGAGCGCGACGCCATTGGCCGAGACCTCCACCAGGGCCGCGGTCACCGCGGGGGTGGAGCTGTCCACCACGAGTACGAGCACGGTATGCCAGCCTAGCCGCCCACCCGTCACCCCCGGTCACGCCCCGCCCCGGTGGCCTCGGCTGCCGCACCCGCTCGGCCCCGCGTCGCCCGCCACGGTGACCGAGGCGCTGAGCGCCGAGGGCGGCAACCTCCGCCGGAGCGCCGCGACTCCGGGTGCCGCAGCCGCCGCGGCTCCGCCTCCCCCGACACGGGCCCGGCATGGCCGGACCGGCGACGTGGCCGCACGCCAGGGGGCTGCACAGCCGCATGGGTCGCGGGTCGCGGGTCGCGGGTCGCCGTCGCCGGTCGCCGGTCGCCGGTCGCCGGTCGCCGGTCGACTGGCACACTGCCCCGCGAGTGCGATACCTCAGAGTCATTTTGATGACTCTGAGGTATCGCACTCGTTTTCGGATGGTCGACCATGCCGGGATGTCGTCCCGCCTCGTCTCTCTCCTCGGCAGCACGGTCCGGCGGCAGCGCGAGTCGCGCGAGCTCAGCCAGCGGCAGCTGGCCGAGCTGGCCGGGGTCAGTCAGGCCGCGGTCGCGCGCATCGAGCGCGGCGACCGCTCGCCGAGCGTGCCGGTGCTGGAGCGGCTGCTCGCCGCGATGGACCTCCAGCTGGCCGTCACGGTGGAGCCGCTCGACGCGCAGTTGGACGCCCGGATGGCCGAACTCGCCGCCCGGCCGCTGGCCAACCGGATCGACGACCTGGGGCTGGACGGGATCCTGGACCGGCTCGGCGACCTGCCGTACGTGCTCACGGGGAGCACCGCGGCGCTGCTCCAGGGAGCGCCGGTGCCGGTCGACGCGCCGGAGGTCGCGGTCCGCTGGCGCGACTCGGCCCGGTTCGCCGCCTGGCTGGAGGCCGCCTACGGGCAGCGGTGGAACGCCCGGTGGGGCGAATTCGGCGGGGTGCGACCGGAGCCCGAGGAGCCCGGCGAGCACCGGTGGCAGACCCGGTACGGCGAGCTGCGGGCCGTGATGTGCGACGAGCTGCCGGAGGCTGTCGAGGTGCGGCACGGCAACCGCGGCTACCGGGTGGTGCCGCTGGTCGAGCTGGAGCTGACCGACCCGCACGCCGCCGGGCTGCTGCGCCGCTACCGGAGCCGGGCGCGCGCCGTCCCGGCGGACCGGGCCGGCTGACGGCCGGTCCGCCGGGGACGGCGGGACGGGGTGGGCCCCGGGGTCAGCCGGCCGAGCGTTCCCAGTCGATGGTGGGCAGGCCGGCGTCGGCCAGCGCCTTGTTGGCCGCGCTGAACGGGCGGCTGCCGAGGAATCCGCGCGGGTTCATCGGGCTGGGGTGGCCGGCCTCCAGCACGACGTGCCGCGGGTTGCTGACCAGGGCCGCCTTCTTGCGGGCGTAGCCGCCCCAGAGCAGGAAGACCACCCGGGTGTCCAGCGCGTCCAGGGCGCGGATGGTGGCGTCGGTGAACTCCTCCCAGCCGGAGTTCGCGTGCGAACCCGGCGCGCCCTGCCGGACGGTCAGCACCGAGTTGAGCAGCAGCACGCCCTGCGCGGCCCAGCCGTCGAGGTTGCCGCTGCGCGGCTTGGGCACGCCGAGGTCCTCCCCCAGCTCCTTGAAGACGTTGCGCAGCGACGGCGGCACCGTCACCCCCTCGCGGACGCTGAAGCTCAGCCCGTGCGCCTGCCCGACCCGGTGGTAGGGGTCCTGCCCGAGGATCAGCACCCGGCAGTCGCCGGGCGCGCAGAGCCGGTAGGCCGAGAAGAGGTCCTCGACCGGCGGGAAGACCGTCGTGGTGGCGTACTCCCGAGCGACGAATTCGGCCAGCGCGGCGGTGCGGGCCGGGTCGAGGTGCGGGGTGAGCACGGCACGCCAGTCGGCCGGCAGCAGCGCCAGCAGATCGAGCGTGGGGGCGTCGTCGGGCATCGGCAACCTTTCGCCGGTCGAATCGGTCGGCCGAACTCTAGGCAGCGGGTACGACAGCGCTCAGCCCAGGGCGGCCAGGCGCTGCGCCCAGTCGCCGCCGACCGGCTCCAGCTCGACCACCCGGGTGTCGTCGTCCCGGCGGTCGATGCGCACCCGCAGGTGGGCGTCGACCAGCTGTTCGACCATCCCCTCGCCCCACTCGACCACGGTCACCGACTCCTCCACCGAGGCGTCCAGGTCGAGGTCGTCGATCTCGGCCCGCGGGTCGGCCGCGTCCCCCAGCCGGTACGCGTCGGCGTGCACCAGCGCCACCCGGCCACCCCGGGCCCGGTCGGGCCGGTGCACCCGGGCGATCACGAAGGTCGGCGAGGTGATGTCGCCCCGCACCCGCAGCCCGGCGCCGATGCCCTGGGTCAACGCGGTCTTGCCGGCGCCCAGCGGGCCGGTGAGCAGCACCAGGTCACCGGCGCGCAGCACGCCGGCCAGCCGGCGGCCGAACTCGTGCGTGTCCGCGACCGTGGGCAGCTTGACCACGTGACTCACAGTTCCCTCCATGCTCACAACGATTCCAGGAAGCGCACCAGTGCGGCGTTGACCTCGTCGGCGTGCTCCAGCATCACCACGTGCCCACTGTCGTTGATCTTGACGAACTCGGCGTGCGGCAACCGCCGCACGATCTCCTCCGAGTGGGTCACCGGAGTGATCATGTCCTTGTCGCCGACCACCACCAGCACCGGCGTGTCGGCCAGCGCCGCCAGCGCCGGAAACCGGGAGTGGGTGGCCAGCGTGCGCAGGTAACGGGTCACCGTGTCCGCCGAGGTACGCGAGTTCATCGTCTCCACGTACGACACCAGGGCGGGGCTCGGGTTCCGGGCGCCGAAGCCGTACTTGCGGGTCAGCAGCCAGGCGACGTTGGTGGTGGACTTGCGGGCCCGGTCGATCACGGTGCCGCCGTAGCGGGTGACGTTGCCGACCATGTACAGCACCGGCGCGCCGACCCGGCCGAGCAGCGCCGGCGCCACCAGCTTCGTCTCGGCGATCAGGCCGCCCGAGGTGGCCATCAGCACGGTGCCGACCACCCGGTCGCCGAACAGCTCCGGGAACAGCTCGGCGAAGGCCATGATGGTCATCCCGCCCATCGAGTGGCCGACCAGCACCAGCGGCCCCTCCGGGGTGGTCCGGTCGATCACCGCGCGCAGCGTGCGGCCGAGCGCGGCGAGGTCGTACTCGCCGGTCTCCAGCCGGCCCGAGCGGCCGTGCCCGGGCTGGTCGTACGCGACCACCCGGTGCTCGCCCCGCTCGGCGAGCAGCTTGCGCTGGAAGTGGAAGGTGCCCATGTCCAGGCAGAAGCCGTGCACCAGCACCACGGTCGGATTGCCGGCCACCGGCCGGGTCGGCTCCACCACCTCGACGTGGATGTCGGTACCGTCCGGCATCTCCAGCCGGAACGACTCGTCGTACCGCTGCTCCCCGAAGACCTCGTGGGCGTACCGGTCGGTGGGATCGGCCTTGAGCCGGCGGACCAGGGCGCGCTCGGTGGCGACGCCGGCGGCGAGCCCGGCGGCGGCCACCCCGACCGCGGCCCCGACCAGGCCGGCGACCTTGCCGGTCGCGGTCCGCGGCCGCGGGATCCGGTGTTTCAGACCGCTCACGCGCGCTCGCCGTCGTAGACCCGCGGCACCCGGGTACCGCCGAACCGGGTGACGATCTCGTAGTTGATGGTGCCGACCGCCTCGGCCCAGTCGTCGGCGGTGGGCTCACCGTCCGCACCGCTGCCGAAGAGGGTGACCACGTCGCCGGCGGCGACCGGGTCGTCGCCGCAGTCGAGCACGAACTGGTCCATGCAGACCCGGCCGGAGATGGTCCGCCGGTGGCCACCGAGCTGCACCGGGCCGCTGTTGGAGGCGTGCCGGGGCACCCCGTCGGCGTAGCCGAGCGGCACCACGGCCAGGTTGGCCTCCCGGTCGGTGGTGTAGGTGTGGCCGTAGGAGACGCCGGAGCCGGCCGGCACCCGCTTGGCCAGCATCACCCGGGCCCGGGCGGTCATCGCCGGCCGCAGCCCGTAGGTCTCGCCGGCCACCGGGGACAGGCCGTAGACGGCCAGGCCGGGCCGGACCAGGTCGAAGTGGGTGTCCGGCCGGGTCAGCGTGGCCGCCGAGTTGGCCAGGTGCCGGTAGCGGGGACGCAGTCCGGCCTGCTCGGCCATGCCCAGCCCCTCGTGGAAGACGGCGAGCTGCCGGTCGGTGGTCGGATGCCCGGGCATGTCCGCGTAGACGAAGTGGCTCCACACCCCGACCACCTCGACCAGACCGTCCGCCTGGGCCTTGGCGGCGGCGTCGAGCAGGGCCGGCCAGTCGGCCACGGTCGCCCCGCCCCGGGAGAGCCCGGTGTCGATCTTGAGGTGCAGCCGGGCCGGGCGACCGGCCACCCGGCTCGCCTCGACCATCTCGTCGAGCTGGGGCAGGCTCGCGGCGCCCAGGTCCACCCCGGCGGTGACCCCCTCGTGCAGCGGCAGCCCGGGAGTGAGCAGCCAGGCCAGCACCGGGGCGGTGATCCCGGCCGCCCGCAGGGCCAGCGCCTCGTCCAGGGTGCAGACACCCAGCCAGTCGGCCCCGGCGTCGAGCGCCGCCCGCGCGGCCGGGACCATGCCGTGGCCGTACCCGTCGGCCTTGACCACCGCCATCAACTCGGCGCCGGTGCCGGACCGGAGCCGGCTCACGTTCTCGCGGATCGCGTCAAGGTCGACCCGTACCTCGGCCTGCCACATGGACCCAGCCTACTTTCCGGGCTGATCTCCGCGGCCGAGGCCGGCCGAGGCCGCCGGTCAGCCGAGCCGGGCCAGCACCGGGCGCAGCGCGGCGGCGACGTCGGACGCGGTCACCGGACCGCCCCGGGCCGCCTCCCGGCCGGCCAGTCCGTGCAGGTACGCGGCCATCGCGGCCGCCCGGTCCGCCGCCACCCCGGCGGCGAGCAGCGAGCCGAGCAGCCCGGCCAGCACGTCGCCGGTGCCCCCGGTGGCCAGCACCGGGGTGCCGGTCGGATTGACGTACGCCCGCCCGTCCGGGGTGCCGATCACCGTGCGGTCCCCCTTGAGCAGCACCACCGCGTTCATCCAGGCGGCCAGCCGGAGCGTGGCGGCGACCCGGTCGGTGCCCGGGCTCTCCCCGCACAGCCGGGTGAACTCGCGGTCGTGCGGGGTGACCACGATCGGGGCGTCCCGCTTGCGTAGCTGGTCGGCGAGCGACCCGTCGACCAGCAGCGTGAGCGCGTCCGCGTCGAGCACCACCGGCACGGGGGCGGCCAGCACCGCCCGCAGCTCGCCGGCCGCCTCATCCCCGGTGCCCAGTCCGGAGCCGCAGACCCAGGCCTGCACCCGGCCGGCGTCGGCGACCCGGCCGGTGGAGATCACCGAGGGGTGCTGGTGCAGCACCTCGGCCCGGGCGCCCCCGGCGTAGCGGACCATCCCGGTCGGGCCGGCCACCGCGCCGCCGACCGAGAGCACCGCGGCGCCGGGGTACGTCGCCGAGCCGGTGGCCACCCCGACCACGCCCCGGGCGTACTTCTCCGACGCCGGGCCCAGCCGGGGCCACCAGTCGACCACGTCCGACCACTCGGTCACCCGCAGCGCCGGGGTGCCGCGCAGCCACGGCCCCAGCCCGATGTCCACCAGCTCCACCTGCCCGGCGAGCGGGGCGGCCGGACCGACCACCAGCGCCGGCTTCAGCGCGCCGAAGGTCACCGTCACGTCGGCGCGGACCGCGTTCGGCCGGCCGGAGGCGGCCAGCGGGACGTGGCCGGTGTCCACCGCCACCCCGCTGGGCACGTCCACCGCGACCACGGTGGCCCGGTCCCCGTCCCGCCCGCAGTGCCGCACCAGGCTGGCCGCCAACTGGTCGGCGGTCTCCCGGAGCCCGCCGCTGGCGCCGATCCCGACGATCCCGTCCAGCACCAGGTCGACCACGGCCGGTGGCCGGTCCACCAGCCGGCCGCCGCCGGCCCGGAACGCGGCCAGCCCACCGGCGTGCGCCCGACCGGGGTTCAACAGCAGCGCCGACACCGCCGCGCCCCGCCGGGCCAGCTGAGCCCCCGCGTAGAGGGTGTCACCGCCGTTGTCACCGGTGCCGACCAGCAGCAGCACGCGCGCGGCGTACACCCCGCCCCGGTCGGCGAGCAGCAGCGCGCAGCGGCGGGCCAGCCCGGTCGAGGCGCGCTGCATCAGCGTCCCGGGCGGCAGGGTGGCCATCAGTCCCGCCTCCGCCGCGCGTACGTCCGCGACCCGCCACACCGGTCTCATGCCACTCCGTCCCGGCGTGCCGGCCGCGGCACGCCCCCGATCACCGTTCCGCGACCACCATGGCCGAGGCGATCCCGCCGTCGTGGGACAGCGAGAGGTGCCAGCGGCTGACCCCGCGCTCGGTCGCCGCCGCCGCGACGGTGCCGGAGACGGTCAGCCAGGGGCGGCCGTCCGGGTCCGGCACGATCTCGCAGTCGTGCCAGCTCAGCCCGGCCGGCGCGCCGAGCGCCTTGGCCACCGCCTCCTTCGCGGCGAACCGGGCGGCCAGCGACTCGGGCGAGCGCGGGTTGCCGGAGCGGGTGTACCGCTCGGCCTCGGTGAAGAGCCGGTCGGCGAGCAGCGGCGTGCGCGCGAGGGCCCGGGCGAACCGGTCGACCAGCACGACGTCGATGCCGACAGCCACGATCACGAGCCCACCCTACCGGCGCGGAAGGCGGCAGATTAGCCGCCGGCGCGGTCCGGGGCAATGCCTGTGGACAGCCGCGGCGGACGACCGGCGCCGACCGTCCACAGGGCATCCGGCCGGGTGCCGCGACCGCCTAGCGTCAGGCCCGTCGATGTTCCTGTTCGGTGCGGGGGCCGGGATGAGCGACCAGGAGATCAGCGTGCGACCGGAGGTGCTGCGGCGGGCCGCGGGCCGGCTCGCCGACGACGGCTACCGGCTGGCGCACGGGCTGGCCGGGGTGCCGGGCCTGCTGGTGCCGGCGCCGGACTGGTCGGCCGGGGGCGCGCTGGCCGGGCTGGAGTCGGCGGTGCACGCCTGGTGCGGTCGGCTCGGCGGGCGGGTGGCGGCGACCGGCGCGGCCGTCTCGGCCGCGGTCGAGGCGTACGAGGCGGCGGACGACCGGGCGGCCACCCGGCTCGCCGCCCTGCCGCGGTGACCCGGCCGCCCCGGACCCCGGCCGGGCGACCGGCAGCGGTCACCGGCGGCGCCGGCTACGCCCGGCTGTGGGCGGCCGATCCGGGCGCCTGGCGGGCCGCCGGCACCGCCTGGGCGGGGCTCACCGCGCTGGTGGGCCGGCGGTCCGACGAGCTGGCCGGCGCCGCGGCGAAGCTGCGGGGCGGCTGGTCGGGCGGGGCCGCCGGGGCGGCCGACGCGCGCCTGGCCGGGCTGCGGGGCGAACTGACCGCGCTGACCCCCGCCCTGATCGAGGTCGACCAGGTGCTCGCCGAGTTCGCCACCCGGCTGGCCGTGGCGAAGGCCCGGCTGGTCGCCGCGGTGGCGCTGGCCGACGGGTCCGGTGTGCTGGTCGACCGGCACGGGCGGGTCGGCGCCGACCCCTCCCGCCCGCCGAGCGAGCCACCCGGGCCGGCCGCCGCCCGGGTGGCCGCGGCCATCCGCGGCGCCCTCGACCTCGCCGGCGCGGCCGACCGGGCGGCCGCGACCCGCCTGGACGAGCTCGCCGCCGCGGCCGGGAGCGGCTGGGCGGAGGCCCCGCCGCCCGGGCGGCCCGCGCCGGGTGGCGACCCGGCGCTGGTCCGCGCCTGGTGGGCGGGGCTCAGCCCGGCCCAGCGCCGGTGGCTGGTGGCGCACGAGCCGGGGCTGGTCGGCCGCCTCGACGGGGTGCCGGTCGCGGCCCGCGACCAGGCCAACCGGCTGTTGCTCGGGGGCCGGCGGGAGGAACTGCTGGCCGAGCGGTCGCGGTTGCTCGGCCGGGTGCCGCGCGGGCCGGTCGAGGTGGCCGGGCTGCTCCGGGTCGGGGCCGCGCTGGCCGGGCTCGACGCGCTCGGGGCCCGGCTGGCGGCGCCCGGGCCGCCCCGGGCCTACCTGCTCGGGCTGGAGCCGGCCGGCGAGGGCCGGGCGGTGGTCGCACTGGGCAACCCGGACCGGTCGAGCCGGGTGCTGACGTACGTGCCGGGGATGACCGCGGGCCTCGACGACGCCCCGGGCGAGCTGGACCGGGCGGCCCGGGTGCTGGCGCGCTGCGCCGCCCTCGACCCGGCCGAGGAGACCGCGGCGGTGCTCTGGCTGGACTACGACGCCCCCGACTTCCTGCACGAGGCGGTGTGGCCGGGGCAGGCCCGGGACGCCGGGCCGGCGCTGCACCGGTTCCAGGAGGGGCTGCGGGCCAGCCACGAGGGGCCGCCGGCCCGGCAGACCGTGCTGGGGCACAGCTACGGCTCGCTGGTGGTGGGCAACGCCGCCCGGGAACACGGGCTGGCCGCCGACGCGCTCGTCTTCGTGGGCTCCCCCGGGGTCGGCGTGGCGCACGCCGCCGAGCTGGGCCTGCCGGCCGGCCAGGTCTGGGCGAGCACCGCGGCGGACGACGTGATCCGGTTGGCCCGCCCGCCGGACGAGCTGGCCCGGCGCGGGTTGCTCGGCGCGGCACCGCTCGGCGCGACGCTGGGGCTGACCGGCGGCCACGAGCTGTGGTTCGGCCGCGACCCCACCGACCCGGGCTTCGGCGCGCGGACGTTCCCGAGCGGCCGGCACGGCCACACCGGCTACTGGGCGGCCGACAACCCGGCGCTGGACGGCATGGCCCGGATCGTGCTGGGCCGGTGAGGCGACGCCCGCCGGAGCCGCCGCCCGGCCCGCTCGTCCGGCGCGGCCGAACGCCCCGGTGGCACCGGAACGCCCCGGTCATCCCACCGGCCGACCGGCTGGCGACGAAACGGGTCGGCCCCGGTCGCCGCCGACGCGACGGACCGGGGCCGGATGACCGGGTTACCGCCTACTCGACGGTGACGGACTTCGCCAGGTTCCGCGGCTGGTCGACGTCGTGCCCCCGGGCGGCCGCGATCTCGGCCGCCAGCACCTGCAACGGCACGGTGGTGAGCAGCGGCGCGAGCAGCGTCGGCGTACGCGGCACGTAGATCAGGTGGTCGGCGTAGCGGACCACCGCCTCGTCACCCTCCTCCGCGATCACGATGGTCCGGGCGCCTCGGGCCCGGACCTCCTGGATGTTGGAGACGACCTTGTCGTGCAGCATCCCGCGGCCGACCGGCGAGGGCACCACGCAGACCACCGGGGTGCCCTTGTCGATCAGCGAGATCGGGCCGTGCTTCAGCTCGCCCGCGGCGAAGCCCTCGGCGTGCATGTACGCCAGCTCCTTGAGCTTGAGCGCGCCCTCGAGGGCCACCGGGTAGCCGACGTGCCGACCGATGAAGAGCACGGTCGGCTCGCTCTTCAGCCCCCGGGCCAGCTCGCGGACCGGCTCGATCCGGTCGAGCAGGTCACGCAGCTTGCCGGGCACCTCCTGGAGCTGCGCGACCACCGCGCCGACCTCGTCGGCGAACTTGATCCCGCGCACCTGGGCCAGGTGCAGGCCGATCAGGTAGCAGGCGACCACCTGGGTGAGGAACGCCTTGGTGGAGGCGACCGCGATCTCCGGCCCGCCGTGCGTGTAGAGCACGGCATCGGACTCGCGCGGGATGGTCGAGCCGTTGGTGTTGCAGATGGCCAGCACGCGGGCCTTCTGATCCTTGGCGTGCCGCAGCGCCATCAGGGTGTCCATGGTCTCGCCGGACTGCGAGATCACCACGATCAGGGTGGACCGGTCCAGGACCGGGTCGCGGTAGCGGAACTCGCTGGCAAGCTCCACCTCGCAGGGGATCCGGGTCCAGTGCTCGATGGCGTACTTGGCGACCAGGCCGGCGTGGTAGGAGGTGCCGCACGCCACGATGAAGATCTTGTCGACGTCGCGCAGATCCTGGTCGCTGAGGCGAACCTCGTCGAGGGCGATCTCACCGGTCTCGGTGAGCCGGCCCAGCAGCGTGTCGGCGATGGCCTGCGGCTGCTCCTCGATCTCCTTGAGCATGAACCAGTCGTAGCCGCCCTTCTCGGCGGCCGAGGAGTCCCAGTCGATGTGGAAGTCCTTGCCGGTGGCGGGCTGGCCGGCGAAGTCGGTGATCTCGATGGTGTCGCCGGTGATCAGGACGATCTGGTCCTGGCCGAGTTCCACCGCGTCCCGGGTGTGCTCGATGAACGCGGCGACGTCGCTGGCGAGGTAGTTCTCCCCGTCACCCCGGCCGACGACCAGCGGCGAGTTGCGCCGGGCGCCGACCACCGCGCCGGGCACCCCGGCGTCGACGGCGAGCAGGGTGAACGCCCCCTCCAGCCGCTGGCAGACCACCCGCATGCCGGCGGCGAGCAGCTGCGGCCCCTCCGGGTGGCCGGCGGCGCGCAGGTCGGCCAGCGCGGCGGAGAGCAGGTGCGCCGCGCACTCGGTGTCGGTGTCGCTGCTGAACTGGACGCCGTCGGCCTCCATCTCGGCGCGGAGCTTCGCGAAGTTCTCGATGATGCCGTTGTGGATGACCGCGACCCGGCCGTCGGAGGCCAGGTGCGGGTGGGCGTTGCGGTCGGTCGGCCCGCCGTGGGTGGCCCAGCGGGTGTGCCCGATGCCGGTGGTGCCGTCGCCGATCCCGATCGGGCTCGCGCCGCAGGAGGTCGGATCGTCGGCCGCCCGCTCGGAGAGGACCTTCTCCAGGTTGGCCAGCTTGCCGGCCTTCTTCTCGGTCAGCAGCTCACCGTCGCAGACGATGGCCACCCCGGCCGAGTCGTAGCCGCGGTACTCCAGCCGCCGCAGTCCGTCCAGCACGATGCCCAGCGCCGGGCGCGAGCCGGCGTACCCCACGATTCCACACATGGGTGGCAGCCTAACCCAGTTTCGCTCACCGCGTGTGCTCGAAAGCCGGGTATACGATCACCGAACTTGAGCGATCAGGTCGAAGTCGGGGACCAATCAGGCAAACGCCCCAACCCGTGTCGGCCGGCGCGGAGACCTGATTTGCGGATCCCGGCGGCGGTACGACAGGCTCGCCCGGCCGGCGTTCCCCTGGGTCCGCCGGCCGCGCAGCTGACCCGGCACCTGGAGCGACCGTGTCCGAGACGACCCCGCCAACCGACCCGCCGGCCCCGCGCCCGGCCGCCGAACCGCACCCCTGGGCCCCGCTCGACCCGCGGCCCGAACCGGCGCAGCCGGACCCGTGGCTCCCCGCCACCCCGCGGTACGCGCCGGCGCCGGCCCCGCACACCCCGACCGAGGGCCCGCCCGGCGGCGCCGGCTCGGCGGGCCGCCGGCGGCGCGGACCGGTGGGCGCGGTGCTCGCCGGGGTGCTCGTCCTCGCCACCGGCCTCGGTTTCGGTGGCTACGAGCTGCTCCGCCCCGACGACCGGCCCCGGGCCGAGCCGGCGGTCGCCGACCCGGGAACCGAGGTCGGCGGCGCGGAGCGTCCGGAGGCCTCCCCGTCGCCCCGGGAGAGCCCGGCTGCCCGCCCCGCGGCCACCCCGTCCGGCGGTCCCGGCCGGATCAGCGTCGTCTACGAGGTGACCGGGCAGGGCAGGGCCGACATCCTCTACCACGACGCCAACGGTGCGCCCATCTGGCTGGACGCGGTACGGCTGCCGTGGCGCACGAGCGTCCGTACGGACCGGCTCGACCTGGTGATGGTGCAGGCCAGCAAGCCCGACGACGCGATGTGGCCGGTGTCCTGCTCGGTCACCGTGGACCACGGCGCGCCGACGACCGAGACGGCCGGCCGCGGCGCGTGGCGGGCCAGCTGCTTCGGCGCGGCGTAGGGGTCTGAGCCGGCGCGCCGCGGCGGCCGTCCGCGTACATTGAGCCGCCGGCCCGGAGCGCCGGTACGCCGCCACCCCGTCGCGGACGCCCCACCCGCCCCACCGGAGCAGACCGATGTCCGAAGCCCCGCCACCCCCCGACCCGACCCCGCCGACCGGACCGGCCGCACCCGACCCGGTGCCGTCCACCGGACCGGCACCGGACGCCGCCGGGTCGGGGCCGTCGCCGGCACCCGGGCCGGACGTGCCGCCGCCGTGGACCCCGCCGGATCCGACGCCGCCGCCCCAGCTCCGGGTCGCGCCCGGCCCGTGGACGCCACCCGGTACCCCGGGCCCGGCCGGCGTCCCGCCGGGCTTCCCGCCGCCGGCCGCCGCTCCGGGACCGGCCTGGTACCCGCCCGGCCACCTGCCACCCGGCTACCCGCCGCCGTACGCGCCGACGACCCCGGCCCGCCCGGGCAACCGGTCCACGGTGGTCGGCGTCGTCGTCGCGGTGGTGACCGTCCTCGCGTTCGGGCTCTGCGCCTGCCTCGGCATCGCCGGCCTCATCTACAACGCCGACATGCCCTATCCGGACGACCCGTACGCCGAGGAGACCTACGACCCGTACTACGACTACGAGGACGAGGAGCCGCAGGTCTGGCCGACGCAGGCGCGCCCGACGGTGCGACCGGCGCTGACCCCGTCCGACGGGCCGGGCGAGGTCACCGTGGTGTACGAGGTGACCGGGCGTGGCCCCGCGGACCTGGAGTACTACGACGCCAACGGCGACTTCATCCAGGTCGAGCAGGTCACGCTGCCGTGGCGCCGGAGCCTGCGGATGCACGACGCCGAGCGGGTGATGGTCCTGGCGAACCACGGCCGGCAGGATCCGATCAGCTGCCGGATCACCGTCGACGGGCGCACCGTCGCGACGGACGACCGCGCGTGGGGGGTGAACTGCACCGGCTGAGCGTGGGGTTGAGGCCGCGCCACGGGCCCGTAGGCTGGCGGGCGTGACGACCACCGCCGATGTGGACCCGCTGGTGGCGCGGATGCGCCCGTTCGGGACGACCATCTTCGCCGAGATGTCCGCCCTGGCCGTCCGCACCGGCGCGGTCAACCTCGGGCAGGGCTTCCCCGACACCGACGGCCCGCCGGAGATGCTCGCCGCCGCGGCGGACGCGCTGCGCGCCGGGCAGAACCAGTACCCGCCGGGCCCGGGCGTCCCGGCGCTGCGCGCCGCGGTGGCCGCGCACCAGCGCCGGTTCTGGGGGCTGGAGTACGACCCGGACGGCGAGATCGTGGTGACCGCGGGCGCCACCGAGGCGATCGCCGCGGCGATCCTCGGTCTCTGCGAGCCGGGCGACGAGGTGGTCTGCTTCGAGCCCTACTACGACTCGTACGCCGCGTCGATCGCCCTGGCCGGCGCGGTCCGGCGGCCGGTCACGCTGCGCCCCGGCGCGGACGGCCGGTACGCCTTCGACCCGGCCGCGCTGCGCGCCGCGTTCGGCCCGCGCACCCGGCTGGTGCTGCTGAACTCCCCGCACAACCCGACCGGCAAGGTCTTCACCCCGGCCGAGCTGGCCCTCGTCGCCGAGCTGTGCCGGGAGCACGGCGCGTACGCGGTGACCGACGAGGTCTACGAGCACCTGGTCTTCACCGACGCGGCCGCCCCGCACGTCCCGCTGGCCACCCTGCCCGGGATGCGGGAGCGGACGCTGCGCATCTCCTCGGCCGGCAAGACCTTCTCCTGCACCGGCTGGAAGGTGGGCTGGGTGAGCGGCCCGGCCGCGCTGGTCTCCGCCGTGCTGCGGGTGAAGCAGTTCCTCACCTTCGTCAACGCGGCGCCGCTGCAGCCGGCGGTCGCGGTGGCGCTGGCCCTGCCGGACGACTACTTCACCGGGTTCCGGGCCGGGTTGCAGGCCCGCCGGGACCAACTGGTCGGCGGCCTCACCGACGCCGGGTTCGAGGTGCTCGCGCCGGAGGGGACGTACTTCGTCACCGCCGACGTCACCACCCTGGGCGGCCGGGACGGGGTGGAGTTCTGTCGGTCGCTGCCCGAGCGGTGCGGGGTGGTCGGCGTACCGACCCAGGTCTTCTACGACGACCCCGAGGCGGGCCGCCGGCTGGTCCGGTTCGCCTTCTGCAAGCGCCCCGAGGTGCTGACCGAGGCGGTCACCCGGCTACGCCGCCTGGCGGGCACCCGATGACCGACGCGTACGCCCAACGGGTGCGCCGGCTGACGGCGCTGCGCGGCTGCGACACCGTCCTCTCCGGCGTACGACCGGAATCGGTCGCGGACCAGCTCGCCACGATGCGCACGGTGGCCGCCGACGACGCGCTGCCGGACTGCTACGGCGAGGGCGGCGCGGTGGCGGAGCTGGAGGGCCTGGTCGCCGAGCTGCTCGGCGCGGAGGCCGTCGCCTTCTTCCCGACCGGGACGATGGCCCAGCAGGTCGCGATGCGGTACGGCGCTGAGCTGTCCGGCCGCTCGGCGGTCGGCCTGCACCCGCTGAGCCATCCCGTGCTGCACGAGCGGGACGCGTACGCGGTGCTCGGGGGGCTGCGCGCGGTGAGCACCACCGACGCCCCGCGCAATCCGACCGCCGACGAGGTGGCGGCGCTGGACGAGCCGATCGGCACCCTGCTGCTGGAACTGCCGCTGCGCGACGCCGGCTTCGTCCTGCCGACCTGGAACGAGCTGGTCGCGGTGGTCGACGCGGCCCGGGCCCGGGGCGCCCGGGTGCACCTGGACGGCGCCCGGCTCTGGGAGTCCACCACCCACCTCGGCCACTCGCCGGCCGAGATCGCCGGCCTCGCCGACAGCACCTACGTCTCGTTCTACAAGTCGCTCGGCGGCCACTCCGGCGCCGCCCTGGCCGGCTCCGCCGAGCTGGTCCGGTACGCCCGGGCCTGGCGGCACCGGCACGGCGGCACGCTGTTCCAGCAGTGGCCGGCCGCGCTGGCCGCGCTCGCCGGCCTGACCCGCGAGCTGCCCCGGCTGGCCGGTTACGTGGCGCACGCCCGCACGGTGGCCACCGCGCTGGCCGGCCTGCCCGGCGCGCGGGTGTACCCGGCGCCGCCGCACACCCACCAGTTCCGGCTCTGGCTGCCGCACCCGGCGGACGCCCTGAACGACGCCAACCTCGCCCTCGCCGAGGAGGAGAAGGCCTGGTTCGTGGGCGGCTGGCGGGACACCGAGGTGCCCGGCGTGGCGATGGCCGAGGTGACGGTCGCCGGCCCGGCGACGGAACTGGACGCCGGCCAGGTGGCCGCGCTGGGCGAGCGCTTCCTGCGCCGACTGCCCCCGGACTGACCCGACGGCATCAATCGAGCGCCCGGGCCGGCCCGCGTCAACCGAGCGCCGTCAGCCGGCCGCCCGGGCCGGGCCCGTTTCCGCGCCGGGCGGCGCAGGGGCCGGGCGGTCGAGTGCCAGCGCGGCGAGCGTCGCGCCACCGTCGGCGAGCAGCGCCGACTCGGCGTCGTCGACGAAGGCGAGGTCGGCCTCGACGTGCCGGCTGGCGGCCGAGAGCAGCAGCCCGACCACCGGGTCCGCCGTACGCCGCCGCAGCCCGTCCAGGTTGCGCAGCTCCCGCATCAGGTGCCCGCGCTGGTTGCTGAGGACGGTCCGGACGGTGGCCGGCTCGCCCGATCGGGCCGCGGCGGTGAGCTTCAGGAAGAAGTCGTCCCGGAACCCGCCGCTGCGCGGGCTGGGCTCGGCGAGCCAGCGCTCCAGCTCGACCCGGCCCTCGGGGGTGATCTCGTAGACCACCCGGTCGGGCTTGACCGGCTGCGGCTCGCGCGCCGAGACGACCAGGCCGTCGCGGGAGAGCCGGTCCAGGATCTGGTAGAGGTGGCCGATGTTGAGCGGCCCCCACTGCGGGCCGACGGCGGCCTCGAACGCGCCCTTGAGCTGGTAGCCGTGGCTGGGGCCGTGGGCGAGCAGAGCCAGGACGGCGTGCTGGATGGCCATGTCACCTCCGGGTCGGGCCTTGCATTGTCACAATGTATCGCGCAGAGTTGGGGGCAGCACACGGGGAGGCGCGAGATGCTCAGCTTCGTCTGGAGGCAGCTTCGTGGCCGTGCGGGGCGGTCGGTGGCCCTGCTGGTCGGCGTACTGGTGGCGACCACCGGGTTCGTCGTCCTGACCGGGGCCACCACCACCTCTCGACTGGACGTCACCGGCACCGTCGAGCGCAACACCCGGGCGGCGTACGACATCCTGGTCCGTCCCAAGGGGACACGCACCCCGCTGGAGGCCGAGCGCGGGCTGGTCCGCCCGAACTACCTCTCCGGCCTCTTCGGCGGCATCACCCCCGCACAGTACGAGCAGGTCAAGCAGGTCCCGGGCATCGACGTCGCCGCTCCGATCGCGATGCTGGGCTATTCGACCTCGTCGGTGCGGGTCCGGTTCGACCTGACCGACGCGGTCGACCGTTCCTTGGAGCAGCAGGTCATCCGGCTCGACCCGACCTTCACCGCCGAGCGTGGGCTCTCCACCGCTCCCAGCAGCCCGCGCTACGTGTACGTGACCAAGCGCCCACTGCTCTACCCCGAGTGGGGCGGAGACGTGGACGACTCCTCGCTCCCGTACTCGGACGGCCGGACGTACCGGTACGACCCGCAGTGCGGGCAGGTCCCGCGGGAGGTGCTCCCCGGTGGAGGGAGCGAGCCGATCTGCGACCCGCACCTGACCTCGCAGCCGGCGAACGGCGGGCTGACCTCCGAACGCCAGAGCTGGAGCGTCGACACCGTCCGACTGCTGCCCGACGGGCGCTTCGAGGCGAACGACTGGCTGCCCGACCGCGCCCGACGCGTCGTCACCGACCAACTGGTGGTCACCTACCGGGTGACGGTGCCGTTCCTGCTGGCCGCCGTCGACCCCGACGCCGAGCAGCGCCTCGTCGGCCTGGGCGACGCGGTGACCGAGGGCCGGTCGCTCCGGCCGGACGACACGACCACCGAGACCTCGCTCGGACCCGGCGCGCTCGAACGGTCGATCCCGGTGTTGAGCACCAGCCGTCCCTACCTCGACGTCACCGTGCGGTCCGCCCTCACCCGGCTGCCGCAGGCTCGGCCCGCGGGGCTGAGGATCGACGAACTGGAGCGGGCGCTGAGCCGCGCCACCGGGGTCGGGGTCGGGACCGAGGAGTACGCACTGACCGACGGGTATCGCGACCTGCTCGCCGAGGGAATCTCCGAGACCGGCTGCTGCATGGGTGACCTGCAGACGGTCATTCAGGCCGGCGCCCCGGAGTACCGGCGACTTCCCGACGGCACCCTCCGCGCTGTCGCGCGACCACCCTTCGATCACTCGCTCTACGGCGGCCAGAACAATCTCAACTTCCGCCCCCGTCCGTGGCTGGCCGACGACAACGGCTTCCGCCCGGTGACCGCGCTCCCTCAACCGCCGACGGGCTCGAACCTCCAGGTCCGGGTCTGGCGGACCGTCGGCATCTTCGACCCGGAGAAGCTGCGGGGGTTCAGCGACCTGTCCCGGGTCCCGCTGGAGACGTACGAGCCGCCGCGCACCGACGGCGCCGACGAGCGCAGCCGGCAGGCGCTGGGCGGTCGGCCGCTGGAGCCGAGCGGCAACCCGGCCGGTTACCTCTCCGCGCCGCCGCTGCTGCTCACCAGCCTGGCCGCGGTACCGAAGCTGCTGGCAGGCGACGCCACCCCGACCCGGACCGCGCCGATCAGCGCGATCCGGGTCCGGGTCGCCGACGTCACCGGTTACACCGAACGATCCGCCGAGCGGGTCCGGCTCATCGCCGAGCGGATCGCCGACACGACCGGGCTGGACGTCGATCTCACCTTCGGCTCGTCTCCCGCTCCGCAGACCGTGGAACTGCCCGCGGGCGCGTTCGGCCGGCCCGAGCTGCGGCTGACCGAGCCGTGGTCCGCCCTCGGGGTGGCCTCGGTCATCACCCGGGCCGTCGACCGTAAGAGCGTCGTACTCTTCGGGCTGGTGCTGGTGGTCTGCGCGCTGTTCCTCGGCAACGCGGTCTCCGCCGCCGTCCGGGACCGGCGCCCCGAGCTGGCGGTGCTCGCCTGCTTGGGCTGGCCGGCACGCCGGATCGGGGCGCTGATCCTCGGCGAGGTGGCCGCACTGGGGCTGACCGCCGGGCTGCTCGCCCTCGGGCTGGCGTTCCCCTTGGCCGCCGCCCTGGACATCGGGATCGGCTGGCGTCAGGCGGCGCTCGCCGTACCGGTGGCTCTGCTGCTGGCGCTGGTGGCGGGCCTGGCCCCGGCGCTGCGGGCCGCGCGCGCCCACCCGGCCGCCGCCCTGCGGCCACTGGTGGCCCCGGCCCGCTGGGCACGTCGGCCCCGCACCCTGTTCGGGATGGCCCTGGTGAACCTGGTCCGCACCCCCGGGCGCACCCTGCTCGGGGCGGGCGCGCTGGCCATCGGGCTGACCGCGCTGACCCTGGTCAGCGCGGCGGCCTACGCCTTCCGGGGCGCGATCGTCGGCAGCCTGCTCGGCGACACCGTCTCGCTGAACGTACGGGGCGCCGACACCCTGGCCGCGATCGTCACCGTGCTGCTCGGCGCGGGCGCCGTCGCCGACGTGCTGTACCTGAACGTCCGGGACCGCGCCGCGGAGCTGTCCACCCTGCGCGCGCTCGGCTGGACCGACGCCGCACTGGGCCGCCTGGTGGGCTACGAAGGGCTCCTCATCGGCGCGCTCGGGGCGGTGACCGGAGCGGGGCTGGGGCTCGCCGGAGCCGCCTGGCTGGTCGGTGGCCTGCCGGCCGCCCTGGTCCTGGTCGCCGCCGCGGTGGCGCTCGTCGGGGTGCTGCTCACCTGTCTCGCGGCGCTCGTGCCGGCCGCGTTGCTGCGCCGGCTGCCGACCGCACGGCTACTCGCAGAGGAGTGACGATGGAGGCAACGACGGGCAGCGTGGTCCGGACCCTCGGGCTGACCCGGCAGTTCCGCGCCGGCGCCGAGCGGCTGACCGCGGTCGACGACGTCTCCCTGGAGATCGCGGCCGGGTCGGTGGTGGCGCTGACCGGTCCGAGTGGGTCCGGCAAATCGACCCTGCTGCACCTGATCGGCGCCATCGAGCGGGCCGACAGCGGCACCGTCACGGTCGACGACGTGGAGATCACGGCGCTGCGGCGAGGCGCGCTGGCCCGGTACCGGCAGCGGGTGGGGTTCGTCTTCCAGCGCTATCACCTGCTGCCGGCGCTGACCGTGCTGGACAACGTGATCGCCCCGGTGCTGCCACAGCGCGGCCGCGCCGACCACGCGACCCGGGCCCGGGAGCTGCTCGACGCCGTCGGCCTCGCCGGGCGGGAGCGGGCGATGCCGGCGCAACTCTCCGGTGGCCAGCAGCAACGGGTCGCCATCGCCCGGGCGCTCATGGGCGCACCCGGGCTGCTGCTGGCCGACGAGCCCACCGGCAACCTCGATTCGACCACCAGCGCCCAGATCCTCGACCTGCTGCTCGATCTGCGGGAGCGGCACGGCATGACGATCCTGCTGGCCACGCACGAGCGGTCGATCGCGGCCCGCTGCGACCGGCTGGTCCGGCTCGGCGACGGTACGGTGGTCGAGGACCTCGCCCTCACCGAGGGCGAGGATCCCGCCGACACCTACGACCGGGCTGCCCGCCTCCGCCTCTGAGCGGCGGGTGGACCGTCGAGCTGGCGGTGATCCGGGGCGCGCGGGGCCCGACCGCGGTGCGGACGGTCAGGCGTGTGCGGGGCTGGCGGTGCGGACCTGCTCGGCGATCCGCTCGGCGATCCCGCGGGCCGTCGCCTCGGTGGCGGCCTCGACCATCACCCGGACCAGCGGCTCGGTGCCGGACGGGCGGAGCAGCACCCGGCCGGTCTCGCCCAGCTCGGCCTCGGCCCGCTCGACCTCGGCCCGGACGGCGGGCGCGGCCGCGCCGACGGTCCGGTCGCCGACCGGCACGTTGATCAGCACCTGGGGCAGTCGGGTCACCACGGCGGCCAGCTCGGCGAGCGACTTCCCGGTCGCCGCCATCCGGGACATCAGGTGCAGCCCGGTCAGCACGCCGTCGCCGGTGGTCGCGTACGTGGGCATGACGATGTGCCCGCTCTGCTCGCCGCCCAGCGCCAGCCCGGACGCCCGCAGCTCCTCCAGCACGTACCGGTCGCCGACCTTGGTCTCGACCAGCCGGATGCCCTCCCGGGACATCGCCAGCCGCAGGCCGAGGTTGCTCATCACCGTGGCGACCAGGGTTTCGCCGGTCAGCGTGCCGGCCTCCCGCATGGCCAGCGCCAGGATGGCCATCACCTGGTCGCCGTCGACCTCGTCGCCGTCGGCGGTCACCGCGACGCACCGGTCGGCGTCGCCGTCGTGCGCGATGCCCAGGTGCGCGCCGTGCTCGACCACCGCGGCGCGCAGCGCCTCGATGTGGTTGGAGCCGCACCCGTCGTTGATGTTGAGCCCGTCCGGCTCGGCGTGGATCGCGATCACCTCGGCACCGGCCTCCCGGTACGCCACCGGGGCCACCTCGGCGGCCGCGCCGTTGGCGCAGTCGACCACGACCTTGATCCCGTCCAGCCGGTGCGGCACCGTGCCGACCAGATGCTGCACGTAGTGGTCGGCGCCGTCGAGCAGGTCGTGCACCCGGCCCACCCCGGCGCCGGTCGGCCGCTCCCACGCGGTGGTGGCGTTCGCCTCGACGGCCGCCTCGATCCGCATCTCGATCTCGTCCGGCAGCTTGTGCCCGCCGGCGGCGAAGAGCTTGATCCCGTTGTCCGGCATCGGGTTGTGCGAGGCGGAGAGCATCACCCCGAGGTCGGCCTTGGCCTCCGCGGTGAGGAACGCCACGGCCGGGGTGGGCAGCACGCCGACCCGGACCACGTTCGCCCCGGCGCTGGCCAGACCGGCCACCACGGCGGCCTCCAGCATCTCGCCGCTGGCCCGGGTGTCCCGGCCGACCACGGCGAGCGGCGGATGGCTCCGATCCGTCTCGGCGAGCGTGTGGGCGGCGGCGACGGCCACCGCGAGCGCCAACTCGGGGGTGAGATCCGCGTTCGCCCGCCCGCGTACGCCGTCCGTGCCGAACAACCGGCCCATACCCGCCAACCTCCGTTGAAACTGCCGATGGGGAGAAAGCGGAACGGCCGGCCCACCTCCCCGTCGAGGGGAGGCGGACCGGCCGTCCGTCAGAAGTACAACGTGCCGCTGAAGGTCAGCGCTTCGAGTACTGGGGAGCCTTGCGGGCCTTCTTGAGGCCGTACTTCTTGCTCTCCTTGACCCGGGCGTCCCGGGTGAGGAAGCCGGCCTTCTTCAGCGCCGGGCGGTCGTCCGGCTCGCTGACGATCAGCGCCCGGGCGATGGCCAGCCGGAGCGCGCCGGCCTGACCGGTGGTGCCGCCGCCCCGCAGGTTGGCGATGACGTCGAACGCCTCCGGCTTCTCGGCGGTGACCAGCGGGTCCTTGATCAGCTGCTGGTGCACCTTGCTCGGGAAGTAGGCCTCGAGGTCACGGCCGTTGCAGGTGATCTTGCCAGTGCCCGGCACGATGCGGACCCGGACGATGGCCTCCTTGCGGCGGCCCACAGTCTGGATCGGGCGGTCACCACGAGGCGCGCGGGCGACGGGCGCCGGCGCCTCGGTGGCCTCGGGGGCAACCTCGGTGGCGGTGATGTCGGTCATGCTGATTCCTTCGCCCGCGCTCACTGCGCGATCTGCTTGATCTCGAACGGCACCGGCTGCTGCGCGGCGTGCGGGTGCTCGGCACCGGCGTAGACCTTCAGCTTCTTGATCAGCTGACGGCCAAGCTTGTTGTGCGGGAGCATCCCCTTGACGGCCAGCTCGATGGCCCGCTCGGGACGCTTGCTGAGCAGCTCCTCGTAGCCGACCTGCTTGAGGCCGCCCGGGTATCCGGAGTGCCGGTAGGCGATCTTGGTCTGGCGCTTGTTGCCGGTCAGCGCGACCTTGCCCGCGTTCACGATGACGACGAAGTCGCCCGTGTCGACGTGCGGCGCGAAAGTCGGCTTGTGCTTACCACGCAGCAACGTGGCGGCGTGGGTGGCCAGGCGGCCCAGCACGACATCAGAGGCGTCGATGACGTGCCACTGACGCTCGATCTCACCCGGCTTCGGGCTGTACGTACGCACAGGTCTACCTTGTCTCGTCGTCGGTCTGGGGTCGCGCGCCGAGGTGACCAGGCGCGCACGAACGACCAAGCGTACCTCAGGGGCACGCCGCTGGATGTCGTACAACAGCAGGCAACGATACCCGGCGCCCCGTCGGCAGGTCAAAACGGGGTGCCGCCCCGCGTGGCCGGCCGACGGGCCCATGGTAGAGGTCACACCCCGGCCAGCCGACGCGGCCCCGGCCGCAGGTAGACCAGCCAGGTCAGCGCGAAGCAGACCGCGTAGGCGGCGATGAAGGCGAGGTACGCCGCGTCCGCGCTGCCCCGGGTGAGGAACGACTGCCGGAAGGCGACGTTGACCAGTAGCCCGCCGGAGGCGCCCACCGCGCCGGCGATGCCGATCAGCGCCCCGGTCATCCGCCCGGACCAGCGCTGCGCCCCGGCCGGGTCGCGCCGCCCGGCGGCCACCGCGGCGACCGCCCGGGCCCGGAAGATCGCCGGGATCATCTTGTAGGTCGAGCCGTTGCCGATCCCGGAGAAGACGAACAGGGCGAGGAAACCGGTCAGGTAGAGCCCGAACGAGCGCTCCCGCGAGGCGTACAGCACCAGCCCGGCGCCGGCGGCCATCGCCACGAAGTTCCAGAACGTCACCCGGGCCCCGCCGAGCCGGTCGGCGAGGTGCCCGCCGACCGGCCGGATCAGCGAGCCCACCAGCGGGCCGAGAAAGGTCAGCCAGGCCGCGTCCACCGGGGTCGGGAAGCGGTCGGCGAACTGGAGCTGGAGCACCTGGCCGAAGGCGAAGCCGAAGCCGATGAACGAGCCGAAGGTGCCGATGTACAGCAGCGACATGACCCAGGTGTGCGGGTCCCGGGCCGCCTCGCGCAGCGCGCCGGGCTCGTTGCGGGCGCCGGGGACGTTGTCCAGCCAGCGCGCCGCCGCGAGCGCGGCCAGCACGATCAGCGGCAGGTAGACCGCCGGCACCAGCCGGGGGTACGCGGCGCCCGCGGTGGCCAGCACGGCCAGCCCGACCAGCTGCACGGCCGGCACGCCCAGGTTCCCGCCGCCGGCGTTCAGCCCGAGCGCCCGGCCCTTGAGCCGCTGCGGGAAGAAGAGGTTGATGTTCGCCATCGAGGAGGCGAAGTTGCCGCCGCCGACGCCGGTGAGGCAGGCCAGCACCAGCAGGGTGGGGTAGGAGACGCCGGGTTCGAGCAGCACCGTCATCGGCACGGCCGGCAGGAGCAGCAGCAGCGCGCTGACGATGGTCCAGTTCCGCCCGCCGAACCGGGCCACCGCCAGCGTGTACGGCAGCCGCAGCACCGCGCCCAGCGCGGCCGGCACGGCGGTGAGCAGGAACTTGCCGGCCGGGTCGATGCCGTACTCCGGGCCGAGGAAGAGCACGGTCACCGACCACAGGCTCCACACCGAGAAGCCGACGTGCTCGGCGAAGATCGAGACCCACAGGTTGCGCCGGGCGATCCGCGCCCCGGTCGCCCGCCAGAAGTCGGGGTCCTCGGGGCGCCAGTCGTCGATCCGGTGCCGGCGCCCGGCGGCGGCCGGGGCCGCCTCGGCCGGGGGTGTGGTGGGGGCCAGGGTGCTCACGGCGACTCCTCCTCGTCGGTGTGACGTGGAGGAACGCTAGGAACCGGGGATTACCCGGCGGTGCCCGTCGCGGGTCGGGCCGGAAACGGAGATCGCACGTCCGGCCGGCGCCGCCGGTGAGCTGTCAGAGCTGTTGCAGGATCCGCAGCGCCCGGCCGACCCGCTGCATGGTGTCGGTGTCGGCGACGTCGACGCACTCGGTGAACCACTTCTTCATCGGTGAGGAGAGCCGGTCGGGCATCACCACGTAGCCGCCCATCGGCACCGCCAGGGGCGAGTCGCGCAGCAGCGACTCCTCGACCACCTCGGCGACGATCACGATCGGCACGTCGGTGGAGTTGTAGACGTCGGAGCTGATCACCAGGCCGAACCGTTCCCGGGCGCCGGAGATGCGCCAGACCTCGCCCCTACGCAGCACGCGGGCGTCCGCCGAAGAGCACGTCGTCGACCATGTCCACCTCGCGGGCGTCGGCGAGGGCGGCGGACTCCAGATCCAGCCCGGCGCGGCCGACGGCGGCGGCGTGCGCGGTGAAGACCTCGCGCAGCGCCTTCTCCCGGGCCGCCTGGTCCATCCAGGCGGAGAGCGAGAGCCCTTCGCGCTTGGCGAACCGGCGGGCCTCCTCGATCGTCTCGTCGGAGAACGACAGGGTCACCTTGGCTGTCATGCCGGACAGCCTACCCATCGGTATGACCAGCAGTCATCCGAGCTGGTCATCCGATTCGCGCCGGCCGCCGAACACGGCAAACCGCCACTGCCGGAAGAAGCAGTCCACGTCGACCAGGCCCGCCTCGGCCAGCCAGCCGCACTGCGCGGCGACCGGCGCCGGCCGGTCGTACGCCATCCGGCCCAGTGCGGCGTCGATCTCCGCCCGGCCGGCGCCCAGCTCGGCGATCTGCGCCAGCCAGACCTCGTGGTAACGCCGGTCCAGCTCCGGGGTCGGGCCGGCGACCTGCTCGGCGTTGACCAGCACGCCGCCGGGGGCCAGCGCCCGGGCCGACCGCCGGTAGAGGTCCCGCTTGCCGGCGTCGGCGAGGTGGTGGATCGCCAGCGCGCTGACCACCGCGTCGTGCCGGCCGTCGGGGAGCGGTTCGGTCAGGTCGGCGCGCACCGTCCGGTGCGGCACGCCCCGGGCGCGCAGGTGGTCGGCGGCGACGGCGAGCATCGCCGGCGCGGCGTCGACCAGCGTCACCCGGATGCCCGGCACGGCGGCGGCGAGCAGCAGGGAGAGCAGCCCGGTGCCCGCGCCCAGGTCGAGCACCTCCGGGGTACGCCCCGCCGCCAGCGCCGCCCGCAGCGGCGGCGCGGCCACCTCGACCGCGGTGCCGTAGAAGGCGTCGAAGCAGGGCACCAACCGGCGGCGGGCCTCGTCGTAGCTGCCGGCCACCGCGTCGAAGGCCTCCGCCACACTCACGACACCCTCCCGAAATGTAGGACTCTTCTCCCACATCCTAGACGTTGCGGTCCGGCTCGCCGCCTCGGTGCGGTGTGAGCCGCTCTTGACAGGACCGAAACAAACGGGACCCGGCCCGGAAACCGCCCGCCGGCACGCTTTGCCGACATGACAGACGGTGCACGGTCGGCGACCGGACCGGGGCGGTCGCCCCGGGAGGTGGCGACGCACTGCCCGTACTGCGCCCTCCAGTGCGGAATGACACTGCGCGAGGAGGCCGGCCGGGTGGCCGTGCTCCCCCGGCGGTTCCCCACCAACCGCGGCGGCCTGTGCCAGAAGGGCTGGACCGCCGCCGAACTGCTCGACCACCCCGAACGGCTGACCACGCCGCTGCTGCGTGACCCCGGCACCGGCGAGTTGCGCCCGGCGAGCTGGGACGCCGCGCTGGACCGGATCACCGCCGGCATCCGCGCCGTCCAGCGTGGACACGGACCGGACGCGGTCGCCGTCTTCGGTGGCGGCGGCCTGACCAACGAGAAGGCGTACGCGCTGGGCAAGTTCGCCCGGGTGGCGCTGCGTACCCGGCACATCGACTACAACGGCCGGTTCTGCATGTCCTCGGCGGCGGCGGCCGGGCTGCGCGCCTTCGGCGTCGACCGTGGCCTGCCGTTCCCGCTGGCCGACCTCGGGCGGGCCGACACCCTGCTGCTGGTCGGGGCGAACCCGGCGGAGACCATGCCCCCGCTGGTGCGCTGGCTGACCGAGCAGCGCGAGCGCGGTGGGCGGCTGATCGTGGTCGACCCCCGGGTCACCGCCACCGCCCGGCTGGCCGACCTGCACCTGCAACCGCTGCCCGGCACCGACCTCGCGGTGGCCAACGCGCTGCTGCACGTCGCGCTCACCGAGGGCTGGGTCGACCGGGCGTACGTCGACACCCGCACCACCGGCTTCGCGGCGGTCCGCCGCGGCGTGGCGGGCTGGTGGCCGGCCCGCGCCGAGGCCCTCTCCGGAGTGCCGGTGGCCGACCTGGAGGCGACCGCCCGGGCGCTGGGCACCGCCGAGCGGGCCATCATCCTCACCGCGCGCGGCGCCGAACAGCACGCCAAGGGCGTGGACACGGTCACCGGCTTCGTGAACCTGGCGCTCGCCCTCGGTCTGCCCGGCCGGCCCGGCTCCGGCTACGGCTGCCTCACCGGCCAGGGCAACGGGCAGGGCGGCCGGGAGCACGGGCAGAAGGCCGACCAGCTCCCCGGCTACCGCAGGATCGACGACCCGGCCGCCCGGGAGCACGTCGCCGGGGTCTGGGGGGTGCCGGCCGACGAACTGCCCGGGCCGGGCGTGCCGGCGTACCAGCTGCTGGACTCGCTGGGCACCCCGGCCGGACCCAAGGCGCTGCTGGTCTTCGGCTCCAACCCGGTGGTCTCCGCGCCCCGCGCCGGCCGCGTCGAGGGCCGGCTGCGCGACCTCGACCTGCTGGTGGTCGCCGACTTCCTGCTCTCCGAGACCGCGGCCCTGGCCGACGTGGTGCTGCCCACCGCCCAGTGGGCCGAGGAGGACGGCACGATGACCAATCTGGAGGGTCGGGTGCTGCGCCGCCGGGCGCTGCGCGAGCCACCCCCGGGCGTCCGCACCGACCTGGCCATCCTCGCCGAGCTGGCCCGCCGGCTGGACACCGCCGGGGGGCCCGACGCCGACGGTGGTTTCCCCACCGATCCGGAGACGGTCTTCGCCGAGCTGCGCCGGGCCTCGGCCGGCGGGCCCGCCGACTACGCCGGGGTCAGCTGGGAGCGGATCGACGCCGCCGACGGTGTCTGGTGGCCCTGCCCGGACGAGGACGGCCCGGACACGCCCCGCCTCTTCGCCGACCGCTTCGCCACCCCGGACGGGCGGGCCCGGTTCCACCCGGTCGAACACCGCCCGGCGGCCGAGGAGATCTGCACCGAGTACCCGCTGCACTTCACCACCGGCCGGGTGCTCGCGCAGTACCAGTCCGGCACCCAGACCCGGCGGGTGGCGGCGCTGCGCCGGGCCGCCCCGGAGGCCTTCGTCGAGCTGCACCCCGACCTGGCCGACCGGCTCGGGGTGGCCGACGGCGAGCCGGTCCGGGTCGTCTCCCGCCGGGGGGAGCTGCGGGCGCCGGCCCGGCTCAGCCCGGCCATCCGGCCGGACACCGTCTTCGCCCCGTTCCACTGGGGCGGCGCGGGGCGGGCCAACTCGGTCACCAACGACGCGGTGGACCCGGTCTCCGGGATGCCGGAATTCAAGATCTGCGCCGTCCGGGTGGAGAGGGTGGAGGAGTCGTGAGCGAGCGGATCAGCCGGCACAGCCCGGTGGCGCCGCACGGCCGACCGGAGCGCAGCGGCGGTCGGCCATGAGCGAGCGGGTGGTGATCGTCGGCAACGGGATGGCCGGCGCCCGGCTCGCCAGCGAGCTGCACGCCCGGGACCGCAAGGTCACCGTGCTCGGCGCGGAGCCGCACCGGGCGTACAACCGGATCATGCTGTCCACCCTGCTGGCGGGGAAGGTCGGCGAGCCGGACGTGGAGCTGGCCGAGGTCGCCGGCCAGGGCGTCGACCTGCGGACCGGGGTGGCCGTGACCGCCATCGACCGGGCCGGGCGCACCGTACGCACCGACGACGGCGACCGGATCGGCTACGACCACCTGGTGCTGGCCACCGGCAGCCGGGCCATCGTGCCGCCGCTGCCCGGGCTGGCCGGCGACCGGCTGCCCCCGCGGGTGGCCGCGTTCCGCACCCTGGACGACTGCCGGCGGATCCTCGCCGTGGCCCGCGGCGCACGCCGCGCCCTGGTGCTCGGCGGCGGGCTGCTCGGGCTGGAGGCGGCCCGCGGGCTCGCCGCCCGGGGACTGGACGTCGGCGTGGTGCACCCGGTGCCGTACCTGATGGAGCGGCAGCTCGACCCGGCCGGCGCGGCGGTGCTCGCCGACACGCTCGCCGGCCTCGGCGTGACCACCCACCTCGCGGTGGCCGCCACCGGGCTGGCCGCGGACGCCGACGAGGTCCGGCTCGCGCTGGCCGACGGCCGGACGCTCACCGCCGACCTGCTGGTCCTCTCCTGCGGGGTACGCCCCGACACCACGCTCGCCGCGGCGGCCGGACTGGCCGTGGAACGGGGCGTGCTGGTGGACGACCGGCTGCGCACCAGCGACCGGCGGATCTCCGCGATCGGCGACTGCGCCCAGCACGACGGCACCCTGACCGGGCTGGTCGCCCCGGCCTGGGCGCAGGCCCGGGTGGTGGCGCAGGTGCTGACCGGGGAGGACCCGCTGGCCCGCTACCGGCCCCGCCCGGTGGTGACCCGGCTCAAGGCCGCCGGCATCGACCTGGCCGCGATGGGCGACCCGGACGGCGGGCCGGGCGAGGAGCTGACCTTCGCCGACCCGGCCCGCGGCACGTACGCCCGGTTGCGGATCCGCGACGAGCGGCTGACCGGCGCGATCCTGCTCGGCGACAACCCGGCGGTCGGCACGGTGATCCAGCTCTTCGACCGGGGCCAGCCGGTGCCGGCCGACCGCCGGTCGCTGCTGCTCGGCCGGGCCCTCGGCGCGCCCGCCGCGGCGCCGGCCGCCTCCCCGGCGCTGATGCCGGACGCGGCGACCGTGTGCCAGTGCAACAACGTCAGCAAGGGGGCGCTGGTGAGCTGCTGGCGCTCCGGCGCCCGGACGGTCGACGCGGTGGTGGCGGCCACCCGGGCCGGCACCGGCTGCGGCGGCTGCCGGGACGCCGTGGCCGGCATCGTCGACTGGCTGTCCGAGGTGGATTCGGTGGAGGTGACGCGATGAGCGACCGGAACGAGCGAATCAGCAGACCCGGGGCGACGGTGCCGCATGACGGCACCCGACGAGGCGGAGTGCCGTCATGAGCGCCGGCAGGTTGGTCGTGGTCGGCAACGGCATGGTCGGGCAGCGCCTGCTCGACGCGCTGCGCGCCCGCGACCCGGGGGGACGCTGGCAGGTGACGGTGCTCGCCGAGGAGCGCCGGCCGGCGTACGACCGGGTGCGGCTCTCGGCGTTCTTCGACGGGGTGGGCGCCGACGAGCTCGACCTGCACACCCCGCACCCCGGCGTCGAGCTGCGCCTCGGCGAGCCGGCCACCGCGATCGACCGGGACCGGCGGGTGGTGCGCACCGCGGCCGGCGAGTACCCGTACGACGCGCTGGTGCTGGCCACCGGCTCGTACGCCTTCGTGCCGCCGGTCGACGGCGCGGACCTGCCCGGGGTCTTCGTCTACCGCACCCTGGACGACCTGATGGCGATCCGGGAGCACGCCCGCGGCCGGCGCACCGGCGCGGTGATCGGCGGTGGCCTGCTCGGGCTGGAGGCGGCGAACGCGCTCCGACTGCTCGGGTTGGCCACCAGCGTGGTCGAGTTCGCGCCCCGGCTGATGCCGGTGCAGGTCGACACCGCCGGCGGGGCGATGCTCCGCCGCTACGTCGACGAGCTGGGCGTGGCCACCCACCTCGGTACGGCCACCACCGCGATCCGGCCCGGCCCGGACGGCACGGTCGCCGGCCTGGAGCTGGCCGACGGCAGCACGGTCGACGCCGACCTGGTGGTGGTGGCGGCCGGCATCCGCCCCCGCGACGAGCTGGCCCGGGCGGCCGGGCTGCCGCTCGGCCCGCGCGGCGGGGTGCTGGTCGACGGCACCTGCCGGACGGCCGACGAGCGGATCTGGGCGGTCGGCGAGTGCGCCGCGGTGGACGGCGCCTGCCACGGCCTGGTCGCGCCCGGCTACGCGATGGCCGAGGTGGTGGCCGACCGGCTGGTGGGCGGCGCGGCCACCTTCCCGGGCGCGGACACCGCCACCAAGCTGAAGCTGCTCGGCGTGGACGTGGCCTCGTTCGGCGACGCGCACGGCGCCACCCCGGGCTGCCTGGACGTGACGTTCACCGACCCGGCCACCCGGGTCTACGCCAGGCTGGTCCTCTCCGACGACGCGAAGACCCTGCTCGGCGGGGTGCTGGTGGGAGACGCGAGCGCGTACCCGACGCTGCGGGCCAGCGTGGGCGGGCCGCTGCCCGCGCCCCCGCTGGCGCTGCTCGCCCCCGAGGGCGCGGGCGCGGGGGCCGGCACCCTGCCCGCCACCGCCCAGGTCTGCTCCTGCAACGCGGTGACCCGCGCCGACATCGACGACGCGATCGCCGGCGGCTGCGCCGACGTGCCGTCGCTGAAGACGTGCACCCGGGCCGGCACCAGCTGCGGGTCCTGCGTGCCGATGCTGAAGCAGCTGCTGGACGCCGCCGGGGTGCGGCAGTCGACGGCACTCTGCGAGCACTTCGACGCCAGCCGCCAGGAGCTGTTCGACATCGTCCGGGTCCGTGACATCCGCACCTTCTCCCGGCTGATCGCCGAGCACGGCCGGGGACGCGGCTGCGACATCTGCAAGCCGGTGGTGGCCTCGATCCTCGCCTCGCTCGGCGCCGGCCACGTGCTCGACGGCGAGCAGGCGTCGTTGCAGGACACCAACGACCACTTCCTGGCCAACCTGCAACGCGACGGCAGCTACTCGGTGGTGCCCCGGATCCCGGGCGGCGAGATCACCCCGGAGAAGCTCATCGTGATCGGCGAGGTGGCCCGGGACTTCCAGCTCTACACGAAGATCACCGGCGGGCAGCGGATCGACCTGTTCGGCGCCCGGGTCGAGCAGCTGCCGCGGATCTGGCGCCGCCTGGTGGACGCCGGCTTCGAGTCCGGCCACGCGTACGGCAAGGCCCTGCGGACGGTGAAGTCCTGCGTCGGGTCCACCTGGTGCCGGTACGGGGTGCAGGACTCGGTCGGGCTGGCCATCGCGCTGGAGCTGCGCTATCGCGGGCTGCGCGCCCCGCACAAGATCAAGTCGGCGGTCTCCGGTTGCGCCCGGGAGTGCGCCGAGGCCCGCAGCAAGGACTTCGGCGTCATCGCCACCGAGACCGGCTGGAACCTGTACGTCGGCGGCAACGGCGGCTTCCGGCCCCGGCACGCCGACCTGTTCGCCACCGATCTGTCCACGGAGGCGCTGATTCGGCTGATCGACAGGTTCCTGATGTACTACATCCGCACCGCGGACCGGCTCCAGCGCACCGCCGCCTGGATCGAGGCGATGGAGGGCGGCCTGGACCACCTGCGGTCGGTGATCGTGGACGACTCGCTCGGCCTCTGCGCCGAACTGGACGCGGCGATGGCCCGACACGTCGAGTCCTATTCGGACGAGTGGCGCGACGTGCTCGACGACCCGGACCGGCTGCGCCGGTTCACCTCCTTCGTCAACGCCCCCGACGTGCCCGACCCGTCCATCACCTTCACCCTCGAACGCGGCCAGCCGGTGCCGGCCGGAGGCCGACCGCCCGCGGCCCGCCAGCCGGTCGCGCTGGGACTGCCGGAGGTACGCCGATGACCACCGCGATGCTGCTGACCTGGACCCCGGTCTGCCCGCTGGACCGGCTGGAACCGGACCGGGGCGTCGCCGCCCTGGTCGACGGCGTGCAGGTGGCGCTCTTCCGGACCGCGGGCGAGGTGTTCGCGGTGGACAACCTCGATCCGGTCGCCGGGGCGTACGTGCTCTCCCGGGGGATCGTGGGCAGTCGGGGCGGGGTGCCGACCATCGCCTCCCCGCTGCACAAGCAGGTGTACGACCTGCGCACGGGGCACTGCCTCGACCTGGCGGGGACGTCCGTGACCCGGCACGAGGTGCGCTGCCGCGACGGCGTGGTCGAGGTGCGGCTGCGACAGGAGGGGTGAATGCGCGACGAACTGGCCGGCTTCACCATCGGGGTGACCGCCGACCGACGGCGGGACGAACTCGCCGCCCTGTTGCAGCGGCGGGGCGCCCGGGTGGTGCTCGCCCCGGCCCTGCGGATCGTGCCGCTGGCCGACGACACCGAACTGCGCGAGGCCACCCGCGCCTGCCTGGACCGGCCGCCGGACATCGTGATGGCGAACACCGGCATCGGGATGCGCGGCTGGCTGGAGGCGGCCGAGGGCTGGGGGCTGGCCGAGCCGCTGCGGTCGGTGCTCGCCGAGGCGTACGTGGTGGCCCGGGGGCCGAAGGCGCGCGGGGCGATCCGCGCCGCCGGCCTGCACGACCAGTGGTCGCCGGCCTCGGAGAGCTGCGACGAGGTGGTCGACCACCTGCGCCGGCGCGGGGTGGCCGGGCAGGTGATCGCCATGCAGCTGCACGGTGAGCGGCAGCCGGAGTGCACCCTCGCCCTGGAGGCGGCCGGGGCCACGGTGATCGAGGTGCCGGTCTACCGGTGGGCCCCGCCGACCGACCCGGCCCCGCTGCACCGGCTGATCGACCTGGTCGCCGCGCGGCTGGTCGACGCGGTCACCTTCACCTCGGCCCCGGCGGCGGAGGCGCTGCTGCGCGCCGCCGGCGACCGCACCGACGCGGTGCTGGACGCGTTCCGCGGCGACGTGCTGGCCAGCTGCGTCGGGGCGGTGACCGCGGAACCCCTGCTGCGCCGGGGGGTGCCCGTCAGCGCGCCGAACCGGGCCCGGCTGGGCGCGCTGGTGCGGACCATCGTCGACGAGCTGCCGCGCCGGACGGTCACCCTGAAGGTGGCCGGTCACCTGGTCACCCTGCGCGGGCACGCCGCCGTGGTGGACGGCGAGCTGCGCCCGCTGGCGCCGGCCCCGATGGCGGTGCTGCGGGCGCTGGCCCACTCCCCCGGCCGGGTGCTCTCCCGCACCGCGCTGCTGCGCACGCTGCCGCGCGGCGCGGACGAGCACGCCGTGGAGATGGCGGTGGCCCGACTCCGTGCCGGCCTGCGCGCTCCCCGCGTCGTGCAGACCGTCGTCAAGCGCGGCTACCGCCTCCGCGTCGACTAGCCCCCCGCCCGGGGCGGTCAGCCGACCGGGGTCGGGAAGCCCCGGCCGTGCTCGGCCTGCAGCCGCAGCATGGCGTGCTCGACCACGGTCACCAGCACCTGCTTCACCGACTCGCGCCGCCGGGCGTCGCACATCACCAGCGGCACGTCCGGCGAGATCGCCAGCGCCTCCCGGATCTCGCCCAGCTCGTACTCGGGAGCGCCGTCGAACCGGTTAAGCGCCACCACGTACGGCAGGTTGCGGTTCTCGAAGTAGTCCAGCGGCGCGAAAGCGTCGGTGATCCGGCGGGTGTCCACCAGCACCGCGGCGCCCACCGCGCCCCGGATGATCTCGTCCCACATGAACCAGAAGCGGGTCTGGCCCGGCGTGCCGAAGAGGTAGAGGATCAGATCCTGGGCCATGGTGATCCGGCCGAAGTCCATGGCGACCGTGGTGGTCTCCTTGCCCGGCACCTTCGACGGGTCGTCGATGCCGACGCCGGCCGCGGTCATCACCGCCTCGGTGGTCAGCGGCGTGATCTCGGAGATCGCCCCGACCAGGGTCGTCTTGCCCACGCCGAAGCCGCCCGCGACCACGATCTTCGCGGAGATGATCTCCCGGCTGCGGCTCGCCCCGGCGGGGTCATAGTTCGCGAAGTCCACTTAGCACCCTTCCCAGCAGGTTCATCCGCTCCTCGTAGCCCTCGGCCGGAGCGGCGGTGTGTAGCGTCAGCAGGCCCTCGGCCACCATGTCGGCGACCAGCACCCGGGCGACCCCCAGCGGCATCCGGGTGTACGCGGCGATCTCCGCCAGTGACTGCGCCCGGCCCTCGCAGACCGTGGCGATGCGGTGCTTGTCGTGCCCGGCGAACCGGGCCTCGGCCGCCGCCGTGGGGCTGGCCGAGAGCACCGCCTCCAGGGCGATGTCCTGTCGGGGCTCGGTGCGGCCGCGGGTGACCGCGTACGGGCGCACGAGCTCGCCACGCGGGTCCGCACGGCGGTGCTCCATCCGCGGTCACCTCCCTCCCCGACCGGAGCCCGACGGCACCGGATACCTGTCCCTGGTCGACGCGCGGGCCGGCGCGTCGCCGCCCGCTACGAACGCACCGCGTCCCGGGGCAGCGGCACCAGCGCGGCGCCGACCCGCTCGACCAGCAGCGCCATCTCGTAGCCCACCTGGCCGACGTCGCAGCTGCGGGCGGCGAGCACGGCCATCGACGAGCCGTCGCTGATGGACATCAGGAACAGGTAGCCGCTGTCCATCTCGATGACCGTCTGCAGCACCCCACCGGCGCTGAACATCCGGGCCGCCCCCTCGGTCAGGCTGACCACCCCGGAGGTGATCGCCGCGAGCTGGTCCGCCCGGTCCCCCGGCAGGTCCCGGGAGGAGGCGAGCAGCAGCCCGTCCGCGGACACCGCCACCACGTGGGCGATACCCGCCACGCTGTCGGCGAAGTTGGTGAGCAGCCAACCCATGTCCTGCATCGCAGCTGGCCTGTTCATCGGCTCGTCTCCTTGGTCGAGGTGCTGTTCTGGTCCGTCCCGGCCGACCGCCCGCGCTGTACGCCGCGGTGGTAGGCCGACAACAGGCCACGTACGTCGTCCGGCGTGCGCCGGGTGCGGGCCCGGGCGCCGCGCGGTTCGATGCCGCCGGGCACCAGCTGCGCCTGCGGCACCCGCTTGGGCAGCCCCGACCGGGTGGTCCCGCCGGTGGTGGGCTCGGCGGCCCGGCTCGCCCGGGACCAGCCCTCGTCGGCCGCCGTCCGCCACGCGTCCGGGTCCGGCGCGGCGGCCGGCGCCGCCGTGGCCGACGCGTCCGTGGCCGGTGGAGTGTACGACGGCGGTGGCGGGGCCTGGGCCGGCGCGGGCTGGGCCGGCGTCGACATGGCCGACGTCCCGGGGGTACGGGTGGGCAGTGGCGGCGGCGCGGGGGTGCCCGTCGCCCGGCGCTGCCCACCGGTGGCCGAGGCCGTCGGCGCGGGCGGGTCCTGGTCGAAGTTGGGCCGGGCGAAGATGGTGGTCACGTCGTCGCCGTGCGAGCGGAACCAGACCGCTTCCATCTCCCGGAAGATCGGCGCCTCGGCCGGCTGCTCGCGCCGCGGGGTGATCGGCGCGGCGGGCGGTGCGAGGGGTGCGGTGGCGGCCAGGTTGGCGCCCAGCCCGCCGCCGAAGCCGCTGCCCGGGGCGCTGCCGCTCGCCGCGACCGGAGGTGGGGCGGGCGTCGGGGCGGCGGTACCGGCGACCGGGCCGGCCGGCAGCACCGGCCCCCCGTCGGCGGTCGCGCCGGGGGTGCGCCGGGGCAGCCGGTCCAGGGTGGAGCGGCCGCCGGCCGGCAGGCCGGCCTGGTCGGCGTCGAAGCCCGGCTGGGCCGGCGGCGGCGGGGTGAGCGTCGGGTGGGTCGCCGGCGGGCCGCCCGCCTGCACGGTGGGCGTGCTGTCCCGGACCTGTTCCCGGGCCGGCCACGGCGCCGGCGGTTCGGTCCGCCACTGGTCGGGCAGGGTGGCCGCGGCGGTCCGGCCGGCGAGCGGCTCACCGAGGCCGGCCGGGGTGAGCGGGTTCTGCTCGACCGCGAGCGGCTGGCGCGGCCGGGTGATGGCCTGGTCCCGGCTGCGCAGGCTCGGCAGCACCACCGTGGCGGCGGGCAGCGTCACCTGCGCGACGGTGCCGCCCTCGACGTTGCGGCGCAGGTCCACCCGGATGCCGTAGCGGGCGGCGAGTCGGCTCACCACGGCCAGGCCCATCAGCCGGAACGCCGCGACGTCGACGCTCGGCGGGGCGGCCAACCGCCGGTTGAGCGAGTCGAGCTGCTCGTCGGAGAGGCCGAGGCCCCGGTCCTCGATCTGGATCAGGACGTAGTCGCGGATCCGCCGGCCGTCGGCGACCACGATCGTGTTCGGCGGCGAGAACCGGGTGGCGTTGTCCAGCAGTTCGGCCACCAGCCGGACCACGTCGTTGACCGCGTGCGAGGCGACCGAGACGTCGGTGTCGACCGTGCCGAACTCGATCCGGTTGTAGAGCTCCACCTCGGACTGCGCGGCCCGTAGCACGTCCACCAGGAGGGCGTCGTCGCGGCGCGGCACGGCGGAGTCGGCGCCGGCCAGGACCAACAGGTTCTCGTCGTTGCGGCGCATCCGGGTGGCCAGGTGGTCAAGCTCGAAGAGCTGGGCCAGCCGCTTCGGGTCCTCCTCGCCGCGCTCGATCGCGTCCAGCTCGCCGATCATCCGGTCGACCAGTGTCTGGCTGCGCCGGGCCAGGTTCAGGAACATCGCCGAGACGCTGGTGCGCAGGGCGGCCTGTTCCGCCGCGACCCGGACCGCCTCCCGGTGAACCACGTTGAAGGCGAGCGCGACCTGGCCCACCTCGTCCCGGCTGTCCAGCTTGATCGGGTCGCGCACCTGCCGGACGATGTCGTCGACCCCGCCCTCGCCGACGCTGCCCATGGTCTGCAGCCGCTGCACCGCGTCCGGCAGGTCGTGGTTGGCCACCGAGAGGGCGCCCTCGCGCAGCCGGCGCAGCGAGTGGTTGAGCGAGCGGGCCAGCACCACCGCGAGCGTCACCGCGATCAGCAGGGTGAGCAGCACCAGCGCCGACTCGATGACGGCCTGCCGGATCACCGCCGAACGGGCCTCCTCGGCCTGGGCGAGCAGCCGGTCCTGCAGCTGGATCTCAGCCCACCGCATCAGGTCGTTGACCGCGCCGATGGCGGTGGTGGCGTCCTGGGCGGTGACCAGCGCCCGCTGCCCGACCGAGCGGGTGATGTCGGCGGTCAGCCGGTCGGCCAGCACGACCGCGTCGCCGGAGACGGTGTTGTCGACCAGGGCGCGCTGGGCCGGGTCGGCGGCCAGGAAGAAGGCGAGCAGCGCCTCCTGCTGGCTGGTCTGGGTGGCCACGAACGAGGAGAACTGCTCCTCGTCGAGCTGGCCGCTGCTGAGCGCGGTGAATGCGACCGACTCCTGCTCGGCGACCGCCGCCTTGGCCCGGGCGAAGGCCGCCACCGCCCGCCGGCTGTCCGCCAGCCGCTCGTCGCCGGGCAGCTGGGCCAGCCCGTCGCCGTAGGCGACCAGGTCGGCCAGGATGACCCCGTAGCGCAGCGACGCCTCGGCGACCGCCATCTGCTGCCGGTCGAGCACCTCCTGCCGGGTGCCGTCCAGCGTCTCCAGGTGGCCGTCGATGGCCGCCAGCCGGTCCCGGACCGCCGCCGGCGCCTCGCCGATCCGGCCGCGCTCGGCGCGGTACTCGTCGACCCGCTGCTGCGTCTGGCGCACCCGCAGGTTGTACGCGTCGGCCTGCTGCTGCGGGCTGGCCAGGAAGGCGGCCGCCGCCATCCGCTCGGCGTGCACGGCCTGGGTGAGCGCGGATACGTCGATGGAGAGCGCGGTGAGGGACCGGGCCCGGGTGGCGTCGAACGCGCCCTCACCGACGGAGACCAGCCGTACGGTGGCGAGGGCGATCACGGCGGCGACCGGGACGACGAGGATCAGCGCGAGCTTGGACCGGATCCGGGCGTCACGAAGACGGGGCAACCGGCGGCGGGTGCGCGAACGGTTGTCGCCGCTTTCGGGCAGGGTCGTCGGTCCGGTGCTCACGACATCGCCTCCGTCGTTTCTCCCACGCCTGACCCGCCGACCCGTGCCTGGTGCAGCGGCCAGCGCCACGCGCGGCACGGCCGCGATTTCATCAGACGAGAAGATGTTTGGGAAGCCGCAGGCGGGCAGGAAACGGTCGGACGGCACGCACCCCGTGATCCGGTCAACTGATACCTACATTTCCCCAAGCCCCTGAACAGGGCATGTGTCTCCAGAGTGGTCAGTCGTGTCGGTAGCGTGAGCGTTTGCAAACATCTCGTGACCCCAACATGTGGGATCTGCATCCCGAAAAGCCTCCGGGTACCGCCGCTTGACCGCAGCGCGCGGCGTTGGCAAGGTTTTGCAGGCTTCGCGCACACCGTACGGCAGACCCCTACCGTCCCTCCACTGAGGACGGACAACCCGGCGGTGACCGGGCAGCGCCCGCGCCGCACCTGGAGGACTGAGTTGAGCCCCATCCGCTCCGCGACCACCGCGGTGCTCGCATCGGCCCTGCTGGCCACCACGCTCACCGGCTGCCAGTTCGGCGCGGCGGAGCAGGACACGAGTCCCATCGTCATCGCCGCGGACCTCGAACTCTCCGGTGCGGCGGCGCCGGTCGGCAAGGCGTACCAGCGGGCCCTGGAGCTCAAGGTGGACCAGCTGAACGCCTCCGGCGCACTGAACGGCCGGAAGATCGAACTCAAGGTGAAGGACAACCGGTCCGACGCGAGCGAGTCGCTGCGCAACATCACCGACTTCAGCGACGATTCCCGGGTCAGCGCGATCATCATGGGCGGCTGCAACGAGTGCGCCGTCGGCGCCGCCCGGGCCATCGACGAGAAGCGCATCCCCACCATCGCCCTCGCCGCGTCCAGCGCGGTGGCCAGCCCGGTCGCCGAGCGCCGGTACGTCTTCAAGCTGGCCCCCAACGCGGCCGACAGCGCCGCCGCCCTGACCACCGAACTGCGCCGCGCCGGCGTCCGCAAGGTCGGTGTGCTGCACAGCGACGACACCTACGGCCGCGAGGGGCTCGCCGCGCTGCGCAGCGAGTTCGGCAAGGCCAACATCAAGCTGGTGCGCGAGGAGCCGGTACGCAACACCGCGACCGAGGTCGGCCAGCAGATCGGCGCGCTCACCGCGCGCAAGCCGGACGCGCTGGTCGTGTGGACCCCGCCGGAGCAGGCGACGCTCGCCGCGACCTCGGCCCAGCAGGCCGGCTTCGACGGGTCGCTCTTCTTCGACGCCTCGGCCGCGGGCGACCTCTTCCTCGGCGCCGCGGCGCGGGCCACCGAGCGGGCCACGCTCATCTTCACGCAGACCATGGTGATCGACGATGTGATCGCCACCACCCCGGCGAAGGCGGCCCGCCGGCAGTGGTTCCAGGACTACACCGCCCGCTTCGGCGGCTACCACGGCTCCTCCTCGTTCGCCGCGGACGCGGTGCAGCTCATCGCGGACGCCGAACTGCGCGCCGGTGGGTCGGCCGGGCGGGTGAACCGGGACGGCATCCGGGACGTGCTGGAGACGTCCCAGATGGACGGCCTGTCCGGGCCGATCCGGATGACCCCGGACAACCACTCGGGGCTGATGCCGCAGGCGCTCACCACGCTGGTAGCTCGGAATGGGCGCTGGCGCCTGGCCGGCTGAGGCCTTCCTGCTCCGACCCCGCAACAACGGCGCGGGCCGACCCCTCCCATGGGGGCCGGCCCGGCGCTCTGTGGTGGGTGATCTGAGGGTGTGCTGCGGTCCGGGGGGTTACCGGCTGCTGGTGGTTTCGCGGACCCAGGGGAGGGCGAGGCGCTCGACCAGGGAGAGGGCGCTGTAGAGCACGATGCTCATCGCCGCGATCAGCACGATCGCGGCCCAGGCGGTCGCGGTGTCCCCGATGCCGTTGTACTGGAGGATCTGGTAGCCCAGCCCCGGCAGGTCCGAGTAGAACTCGCCGATCACCGCCCCGATCGCGGCCAGCGGCATGGCCACCTTGAGCCCGACGAAGATCTGCGGCAGCGCGGCCGGGAAGCGCACCTTGCGGAACGCCTGCCACCACGAGGCGTTCAGCGACCGGGCCAGCTCGGCCAGGTCCGCCGGGGTGGTGGTGAGCCCGGTCGCCGTGGAGAGCACGATCGGGAAGAAGCAGAGCAAAAAGACCATCGTCAGGATCGGTTTCTCGCCCCAGCCGACCGAGACCACCAGCAGCGGACCGAGGGCGATCTTCGGCACCGCGTTGACCGCCACCAGCAACGGCGCGAACATCCGCTCGACCCGGCGGGAGGCGGCCAGCGTCATCCCGATCAGCACCCCGGCGACCGCCGAGAGCAGGAAGCCCACCAGCGTCATCAGGGTGGTGCGCCCCAGCGCCGGCAGCAGCACGTCGGCGGTCGAGGCCAGCGCGCTCCACACCGCCTGCGGCGGCGGCAGGGAGGCCGGGTGCACCAGCTCCAGCACCGACGTGACCAGCCACCAGGCGATCAGCGCGATCACCAGACCGAGCAGCGGCAGGCCGACCGCCGCCGGTCGTACGTCGCGCCGGCGGGTGGCCGGAGCCACCGGCGTGGTGGGCGTCGTCACCCCGGGTGCGCCCGGCGGGGCGTCGGCCCCCCGCTCCGCCTCCGCGGGGCCGGGTCGGGTACCGGTCGTCTCCGTCACGGGTCCTCCTCTCCTGCCGGCCGCCGCCGGCACGCGACGGGGGTGCGGCCCCCGGTCATCCCGGCGGGTCGCACCCCCGTGGCACGCTCGGCGTCGCCTCAGGCCTTCGGCGCGAGGTTGAAGTCGATGATCTGGTCGGGGGTGAGGTTCTGCTTGAGCGAACCGGCGCCCTGCAGGATCGCGATGCTCTTGGCGACCCGGCCGCTGTCCAGGGTGCCGAGCGCGGTGCCGGAGTTGCTGGACCGGACGTACCCGGCCATCAGCTGCAGCTCGGCGGCGGCCGCGTCCACGTTGGTCGCGTCCACGTTCTTCTTCAGCAGCTCGGCCGCCTCCTTCGGGTTGGCCAGGCTGTACTCCAGGCCCTTCAGCAGGGCGGCGGTGAAGCGCTTGACCATGTCCGGCTTCTCCTTGGCGATCTTCGCCGAGGTGATCAGCACGTTGCCATAGAGGTCCTGCATCACGTTGCTGTACGGCAGCATGACGGCCTTCTTCCTGGTCACCGTCTCGATCGTCGGCTGCCCGACGACGAACTGGCCGATGCCGTCGACCTGCCCGCTGGCCAGGGTGCCCATCAGGGTCTGCGCCTCACCGTTGACCCAGGTCACCTTGCTGGCGTCCACGCCGGCCATCCGGGCGTACGTCGGGAAGAGGTTGCGGACCACGGAGCCGGGGGTGTCGGCGAGCTTCTTGCCCTCCAGGTCCTTCGGCGACGCGATGTTCTTGCCCTCGACGGTGGCGATCGCGGCCATGGTGCGCTGCTGGATCGCGGCCACCGCGACGAAGTCCTTCGCCTGGCCGTTGCCGAGCTGGAGCAGGCCGCCGGTCAGGTCGATCGGGCCGAACTGAGCCTGGCCGCCGACGATCGTCTGGATCACGGCGCCAGTGCCCTGACCCGGCTTGATCTCCACGTCGAAGCCCGCGTCCTTGAAGAACCCCTTCTCCTTCGCCACCCAGGCGTAGGAGTCGCGGCCGAAGTTGCCGAACGAGGTGAGGTAGGTCACCTTCTCCAGCGCCGCGCCCTCGGGGCCCTTGGCATCGTCACCGGAGTCCGAGCCACCGCTGCATGCCGAGACCAGGGCCAGGGCGGTGGCCAGGGCGGCCGTGGCGACCGTACGGGTCAGCCTTCTCATCAGTGCACCATGTCCTTTCCGACCGGGGCCGGCAGGGCCACCGGAGGGGTTGTCTGGCGGGGTCGGCGGAGGGGGTGAAGCCGACACCACCGTCGTGAGGGGACTCTTCGCGGGCACAGCGTACGAGAAACAGACCTTTGCGATGCCAGGCGTACCGGGTTGCGGAACGGAAACAAACTGACGTCCACCCCGGACGGTGCGTGATGGGCACGAGCCGGATACCCTTTGCCGCGTTCCTGATCGCCCACTCAGGGGGAGGCCGCCGGAGATGATCCGAGTGTCCGGGGTGTCCCGCACCTTCGACGGTCGCGGCGGCCGGGTCGAGGCGCTGCGCGGCATCGACCTCGACGTCGCCGAGGGCGAGTTCGTGGCCGTGCTCGGCCGCTCCGGCTGCGGCAAGTCCACCCTGCTGCGGCTGATCGCCGGCCTGCTCCCGGTGACCAGCGGCGAGATCACCGTGGCCGGTACGCCGATCACCCGCCCGCGCCGGGACATCGCGATGCTCTTCCAGCGGCCGGCCCTGCTCCCCTGGCGCACGGTGCTGGACAACGTCCTGCTGCCGGTGGAGATCTTCGGCTGGAAACGCGCCAAGCACCGGGAGCGGGCCCGGCAACTGCTTGAGCTGGCCGGGCTGGCCGGCTTCGAGAGGCGCCTGCCGCACGAACTCTCCGGCGGCATGCAGCAACGGGTCTCGCTGTGCCGGTCGCTGATCGGCGAACCGCGGGTGATGCTGATGGACGAGCCGTTCTCCGCGCTCGACGCGCTCACCCGGGAGGAACTCTCCGGCGAGCTCCAGCGGATCCACATGGAGAGTTCGCCCACCGTCGTCTTCGTCACCCACTCGATCGACGAGGCGGTCCTGCTGGCCGACCGGGTGGTGGTGCTCAGCCCCCGCCCCGGCCGGATCCGCAGGATCGTCGAGGTGGCCATCCCCCGGCCGCGCACCCTGGGCCGCAACGCGCACCTGGCGGACGTCGCCCAGGTCAGCGCCGACCTGCACGAGCTGCTGATGGAGCGGGACGCACCGGCGCCCACCGCAGAAGGACGATGAGGACGATGAGCATGCGGGTCTGTGTCTTCACCGAGCCGCACCGCGGCGCCAGCTACCACGATCAGCTCCGCTTCGCCCGGCTGGCCGAGGCGGGCGGCTTCGAGGGCTTCTTCCGGGCCGACCACTACCAGTCGATGGGCGACGACCCGGGCCTGCCCGGTCCCACCGACGCCTGGCTGACCCTGGCCGCGCTGGCCCGGGAGACCACCCGGATCCGGCTCGGCACGCTGGTCACCTCCGCCACCTTCCGGCTGCCCGGTCCGCTGGCCGTGATGGTGGCGCAGGTCGACCAGATGAGCGGCGGCCGGGTGGAGCTGGGCATCGGCGCGGGCTGGTACGAGCGGGAGCACACCTCGTACGGGATCCCCTTCCCCGGCGTGGGCGGGCGGTTCGACCGGCTCGCCGAACAGCTCGAGGTGATCACCGGGCTGTGGCGCACCCCGCCCGGCGAGACGTACAGCTTCACCGGCGACCACTACCGGCTGCTGGACGCGCCCGCGCTGCCGAAGCCGGTGCAGACGCCCGGGCCGCCGGTGATCGTCGGCGGACGCGGCCCGAAGCGCACCCCGGAACTGGCCGCCCGGTACGCGGACGAGTTCAACATGCCGTTCAAGTCCGTCGCCGAGACCGCCGAGGCGTACGAGCGGGTGCGGGAGGCCAGCGACCGGCTTGGCCGGTCCGCCTCCGGACGGCCGCCGCTGGTGCTCTCCGCCGGGATCGTGGTGGCGATCGGCCGGACCGACACCGAGGCCCGGCGGCGGGCCGCCCCGCTGCACGTCAAGAGCGCCCTGCCGCCGGAGGACCCGGTGGTGGGCTCGCCGGCGCAGCTGGTCGACCGGATCGGCGAGTTCGCCGCCGCCGGCGCCACCCGGGTGCACCTGCGACTGATCGATTTCGCCGACCTGGACCACCTCGAGCTGATCGCCGCCGAGGTGCTCCCCCACCTAAACGGAGACCGATGACCGACGTGATCGACGAGCACGAGCTCGGGCCGGTGGGCCAGGAGATCGTGTACGAGAACGACCGGGTGCGGGTGTGGCACATCCGGCTCGAACCCGGCGAGCGCCAGCCGCTGCACCGGCACGACCACCCGTACCTGGTGGTGGCGATCCAGGGCGCGAAGAACGTGGTGCAGACGATCGACGGCACCCGGATCGACGCCGACGAGCCGACCGGCGGGGTGGTCTACCGGGACCCGGGCGCCGTCCACATGCTCACCAACGTCGGGGAGACCACCTACCTGGCCCGCCTGGTCGAACTCAAGTAGACCCGCCGCGAGCAGGGCCGGCACGCCGCACGGCGCGCCGGTGGCGATCGGGCGCACCGGACCGTAACGTGCCGGACATGGCCTTTCGGACCTGGAGCAGACTGCTGCTCACGGCGCTCGGGGTGAGCCTGCTGGCCGGCGCCGGTCAGCTCGGCCTCGCGTACGGCTTCGGCATCCTGCGGCTCACCGGCAGCTTCACCGGCGTCACCGTCAACCAGTGGCCGGCCCAGCTGGTCTGGGTCGGCTGGTGCGCGGCGAACGCCGCCGTGGTCGGCGCCGTCCTCACCGAACGGATCGCCCGGCGGGACCATCCGCTCACCGGCACCGGGCGGCAGCTGGCCGTCGCGGCCGCCGCCGCGCTGGGCGCCACCGTGGTCGCGCCGCTGTGCATGCAGCCCGCGCGGGCCGCCGAGCTGGTCTCCGTCGACCCGGTCTGGGCGGTCGGCATCTGCGCCGTCCTCGGCGCGGTGGTGGGTGCGGGCGCCGCGCTGGCCGTCCTGGTCAAGCCGCCGGTCGGCTGGAACATGGCGGCGGTCGCCGGCGTGCTCTGGCTGCTCGCGCTGCTGTCGGTCGCGCCGTCGCTCGCCACCACCGGGCAGCTGCCGATGGCCCGGCTCGGGGTCTTCGAGCCGGCCTGGCTCGACGCCGACGCGGCGCAGCGCCTGGCGATGCTGGTCCTGCCGACGACCGCCCTGCTCGCCGGGGCGGCGACCGGGGCGGCGGCCCGCTGGCGCGGGCACCCGCCGCTGGTGGCCGGGGCCACCGGGGTGGCGGGGCCGGTGCTGGTGGCGTTCGCCTACCTGACCGCCGGCCCCGGCGACGTCATCGACCGCTACCAGCTCGCGCCCTACTACGGGGCCCTGCTCGCGGTCGCCGCCGGCGCGCTCGGCTCGGCCGCCGCCGCGCTGGCGCGCTGGCCGCTCGGCGCGCACGCCGCCGGCACGCCGGCCCCCGGCACGCCGGCCATCGAGCCGACCGACATCCTGCGACCGCTGCCCGCCGGTCCGGACCTGCCGACCGCCGGGGCGCCCGCCGAGGCCGGATCGGCGCGGACCGAGCCGGTCGCCGAGCCGGCCGGCGCCGACCTGGCCGCCCGGTCCACCGGCACGGACGCGATCGGCACCGTGCCCACGGCCGGCGGATCCACGGGCCGGGCGGCTCCGGCGCACTGGGACTGGCTGGCGGCCAGCCCGACCGGCGAGCTGCCCCCGCGCACCGGCGACCACCCGTCCACCCGGGACACCACCACCGACGCGCTGACCACGCCGGGGACGGGCCAGGCGGGCGGTGCGGCGCCGGCACCCGCCCCGCGGACCGCGTCGCCGGACCGACCGGCGGAGCGTCCGGCGACGTCCACCGAGCCGACGACGTTCCCCACGACGCCCGGAGCGCCGGTCGGGTCCACGCGAGGCGCGGCGCGCTCCACCTCGCCCGCCGAGCCCACCCCGGCCACGGCGACGTCGGCCGCCGCCGAGCCGACGGACCCCGCGGCGGCGGCCGGCCCCGCGTCGGACGCGCACCCGGAACCCGTCCCGGCGGAGGACGCGGCCGAGCAGGCGCGCGGCACCGGGAAGGCCCGGTCGTCCCGCCCCACCGGCACCCCGGCCGCCAGCCGGACGAGCCGCCGCCCGGCCGCCGCCGCGCCGCACGACGAATCGGTGGCCGCCGAGCCGGCCGACGGGGCGGCGGGCGCCGCCGAGCAGCCCGCCCCCCGACCCCGGCGGGCGCGCAAGTCGAAGGCCGCCACCAAGCGCACCGGCCCGACCGCCCCGGCGACGCCCGCCGCCGCAGCCGCCGAGCCGGCGGCACCCGGCAGCGCTTCGGCCGGCCCGGAACCGGCCGCCGGCTCCGCCGCCACCGCCGACCGCGACGCCCCCACCGCGGCCCGCACCGCGGACGCCGCCCCGGCCCACGCCGGGAACACCGGCACGCCCACGCCGGCCGCCGCAGCGGCCGTCCCGCCCGTAACCACCACCGTGGACTCCACCGCCGCGCCGACCGTCCCGGTCGTGGACGCCACCGGCGCACCGGCAGCCAAGGCGCCGGCGCCCGAGGTGGGTGAGCGGCACGGCGCGACGCCCGAGCCCGCCCGGCCGGTGTTCAGGCCGGTGCCGGAGCCCGCCACCCCCACGCCCGAACGGCCGGCCGCGCCGCGCTCCACCTGGCCGGTCGCGCCCGCGTGGTCGGCGCCGCCCCGGCCGGCGCCCGCCGTCCGGGGCGAGGCGACCGGACCGGCCCCGGCCGAGGAGACGCCCGAGCCCGGCCGCCGGCCCCGGCACCGGGCTCCGCTGCCCGACCTGGATCGGGCCGCCAGTTGGGAGGCGCTCGCCACCGCCCGGCGCGCCGGCCCGGTACCGCCGGCGGACGGCGCCTCGCCCGACGGATCCACGCCGGACGCAGCGGCCGACGACCCGGCCGGGACCCCCGCCGACGCGGACCCGGAGCCGGCGCCCACCGGGACGGAGCAGAACGGCGGCCGGCTCCGCGGCCGGCTGGGGCTGTTCCGGCGCAACCGCGCCCGGACCGGCGAGGAGAGCCCCGACGCGGCGGACGACGAGCCGCTGCCGGCGCAGGACGAGGAGTACGTCGACTGGGTGGCCGGGTTGGGCCGGCCGCTGGCGGACAACGAGCCGGAGCAGGAGACCGGCCGCCGCTCGCTGCGCTCCACCGGCCGCCACCACCGCGACTGACCGTTCTCCGGGTGCGGTTGTTGCTGCTCCCGCGACAACAACCGCACCCGGAGGAACGCGGTCAGCACCGCCGGGCGTCAGGCCAGCGGCAGGTAGACCCGCCCGCCGGAGGAGACGAACTCCGCCGACTTGTCCCGCATGCCGCGCGCCGCGTACTCCTTCAGCTCCTGGGTGATCTTCATGGAGCAGAACTTCGGCCCGCACATCGAGCAGAAGTGGGCGGTCTTCGCCGGCTCCGCCGGCAGCGTCGCGTCGTGGTACGACCGCGCCGTCTCCGGGTCCAGCGAGAGGTTGAACTGGTCCTCCCAGCGGAACTCGAACCGCGCCTTGGACAGCGCGTCGTCCCAGGCCTGGGCGCCCGGGTGCCCCTTGGCCAGGTCGGCGGCGTGCGCCGCGATCTTGTACGCGATCACGCCGGCCTTCACGTCGTCCCGGTCCGGCAGCCCGAGGTGCTCCTTCGGGGTCACGTAGCAGAGCATCGCGGTGCCGAACATGCCGATCATCGCGGCGCCGATCGCCGACGTGATGTGGTCGTACGCGGGTGCGATGTCGGTGGTCAGCGGGCCGAGCGTGTAGAACGGCGCCTCGTGGCACCACTCCTGCTGGAGGTCCACGTTCTCCTTGATCTTGTGCATCGGCACGTGCCCGGGGCCCTCGATCATCACCTGCACGTCGTGCTCCCAGGCGACCTTCGTCAGCTCGCCCAGGGTGCGCAGCTCGGCGAACTGCGCCTCGTCGTTGGCGTCCGCGATCGACCCGGGCCGCAGCCCGTCGCCGAGCGAGAAGGTCACGTCGTAGCGGGCCAGGATCTCGCAGAGCTCGGCGAAGTTCGTGTAGAGGAAGTTCTCCCGGTGGTGCGCCAGACACCAGGCCGCCATGATCGAGCCGCCCCGGGAGACGATCCCGGTCACCCGGTCGACCGCCATCGGCACGTACGGCAGCAGCACCCCGGCGTGCACGGTCATGTAGTCCACGCCCTGCTCGGCCTGCTCGACGACGGTGTCCCGGAACACCTCCCAGCTCAGCTTCACCGGGTCGCCCCCGACCTTCTCCAGCGCCTGGTAGATCGGGACGGTGCCGATCGGCACCGGAGAGTTCCGGACGATCGCCTCGCGGGTCTCGTGGATCCGCTTGCCGGTCGACAGGTCCATCACCGTGTCCGCGCCCCACCGGGTCGCCCAGGTCAGCTTCTCCACCTCCTCGGCCACCGATGAGCTGACCGCCGAGGTGCCGATGTTCGCGTTCACCTTCACCAGGAACGCCCTGCCGATGATCGCCGGCTCGCACTCCGGGTGGTTGACGTTGAGCGGCAGCACCGCCCGCCCGGCCGCGATCTCGTCCCGGACGAACTCCGGCGCCATCCCCTCCCGGATCGCCACGAACTCCATCTCCGGGGTCACCACGCCGGCCCGGGCGTAGGCGAGCTGGGTGGGACGCCGGCCACCCGCGCCCGCGAGCGGAGTGCCCGCGCCCCGCACCGGCGCGACGTCCCCGCGCTCGGCGATCCACGGCCCGCGCAGCGGCGGCAACCCGACCGCCGGGTCGGAGCCGGGCCCGGAGGTGTCGTAGAGCCGCACCGGCGGGTTGTCGCCGGTCAGCACCACCTCGGCGAACGGCACCCGGACGTCCGGCCGCGAACCCTCGACGTACACCTTGCGACGTGCCTGCATGACAGCCTCCCTGGTGATCAACCGGACCAACCGAAGTGGTCCAGCGGGCCGCGTCCCGCGCCCAACTCCCAGTCCCGCGCGCCGGTCAGCGCGCGGGTCACGTACTCCTTGGCGGTCCGCACCGCCGCCGGCACCGGATCGCCGAGGGCCAGCCGGACGGCGATGGCCGCCGAGAACGAGCACCCGGTGCCGTGGTTGTGCCGGGTGGCCACCCGGGGCGCCCGCAGCAGGGTGGTGACGCCGCCGCCGCGCAGCACGTCGACCGCCTCGCCGTCCGCGTCCACGTCGCCGCCGGTCACCACCACGTGCGCCGGGCCGCCCGCCGCGAGCGCCTCGGCCGCGGCGACCATCTCCTCGACAGTGGTCACCGGGCGTCCGGTGATGGCCGCGGCCTCCGCGCAGTTCGGCGTCGCCACCTCCGCGTACGGCAGCAGCCGCTCGACGGCGGCGACCACGCCGAGCGCGTGTCCACTGGTGGCGACGAGCACCGGGTCGACGACCAGGTGCGGCAGCCGGCCGGCCCGGGCCGCGTCCGCGACCGCGTCGGCGACCGCCGGGCTGCCCAGCATCCCGGTCTTGGCCGCGCGCACGGTGAAGTCGGCCAGCACGCTCTCCAACTGGTCGGTGACCGTGCGCGGGGGCAGCGGCAGGACCGCGTCGACGCCCCGGGTGTTCTGCGCGGTGACCGCGGTGAGCACGCTGGTCCCGTACGCGCCGAGGGCGGCGAAGACCTTGAGGTCGGCCTGGATGCCGGCGCCGCCGCCGGAGTCGGAGCCGGCGATGGTGAGGACGGTGGTCGGGGTCACGCCTCTCCCCTGGTCGGTGCGTCACGCTTCGTCGTGGTCGCGGTTGGGGGCTGCGGCCGGCCGTGCGCGCTCGTCGTGGGTGCGGTTGGGGGCTGCGTCCGCCCGTGCCCACTCCGGGCGGTCAGGCTTGATCCCTGCGTGGGCACGGTCGGCCGCAGCCCCGTTTCGGAGACCTCCGCGCGTGGCTGCCGGCGGCGCGGCACGTCGGGGGCGTCCGCCCGTTCCTGGCGGCTACCCGGCACCTGGGTAACCGCCACCTCGGGGGCTCTGGTCGGCATGGTGGTCGCCTCTTCGAGGGGTCTGGTCGGGGTGGCGGTTGCCGCTTGGCAGGCTCTGGTCAGCGTGGCGGCGGCCTCGGTGGGGTCGTCGGCGCGCATGACGGCGCCGAGGACGGCCACTCCTGCCGCACCCGCCCTGATGCAGGCGTCCACCTGGTCGCGGGTTTCGATGCCGCCGAGGGCGAGGACCGGCACCGGGCTGGCCGCGATCAGCTCGGCCAGCCCGCGGGGCTGCAAGGGTGGGCCGTAGCCGGGTTTGGTCCTGGTGGGGTAGACGGGCGAGAGGATGGCATAGTCCTCCGTGGTGAGTCGGGCCAGTTCGGCCCGGTCGTGGCAGGAGCGGCCGACGAGGTTGAGCGGCGGTGGCGGGTAGGGCCCGGCCGACGGCAGGTGGACGGCGTCGCCGTCGAGCGGGTCGGGCCCGGCGACGATCAGAGTGCCGCCGACCTCGGCGAGGATCGGCCGCAACTCCGCCGCGAGCGCCGATCGTTCGGCGCGGGGCAGGTCCTTCTCCCGCAGCACCACCCAGCGGACTCCGCCACCGACGGCCCTCGCCACCACCTCCACCAACGGCCGTCGCGCCACCCGCCGATCGGTCACCACCACGACCCCCGCGGGCACCCGCCGGGTGCCCGACGAGATCTTGGAGGAATCCGGCCCCTCCAGGGGCCGTTTCCTTCCAAGATCTGCTGTGGCCGGAGCGGCGGTCGCCCCTGGAGGCGGGGTCACAGGTCGGGCCTGCCGTCGTCGGGGGTGGACGGCAGGGCGTGGAAGCGGCGGGCGATCCGGCCGGCGCCGGCGGCGAGCCGGCCGGCCTCGACCGCGTACCGCATCGCGGTGGCCATCGCCACCGGGTCGGCGGCCCGGGTCACCGCGCTGGCCAGCAGCACCGCGTCGCAGCCGAGCTCCATGGCCAGTGCCGCGTCCGAGGCGGTGCCGATGCCGGCGTCCAGGATCACCGGCACGTCCACGCTCTGCCGGATCAGCCGGATGTGGTGCGGGTTGGAGATCCCCAGGCCGGAGCCGATCGGGGCACCGGCCGGCATGACCGCCGCGCAGCCCACGTCGGCCAACCGGCGGGCGAGCACCGGGTCGTCGCTGGTGTACGGCAGCACGGTGAACCCGTCGGCGACCAGTTCCTCGGCGGCGCGGAGGAGTTCCACCCCGTCCGGCAGCAGGGTCCGCTCGTCGCCGATCACCTCCAGCTTCACCCAGTCGGTCTCGAAGGCGTCCCGGGCCAGCCGCGCCACCTTGACCGCCTCACCGGCGGTGTAGCACCCGGCGGTGTTCGGCAGCAGCCGCACCCCGCACCGGTCGAGCAGCGCCAGCAGCCCGCCGGGGGTGGTGTCCACCCGGCGCAGCGCGACGGTGACCAGCTCGGTGCCGGACGCCCGGATCGCCTGTTCCAGCACGTGCAGGTTGGCCGCGCCCCCGGTGCCGAGGATCAGCCGGGAGTTGAACGCGACGCCGCCCAGCGCGAAGGTCACCGCACTCACCCGCCCTGGGCGGCGCTGAGCACCTCGACCCGGTCGCCGTCGCACAGCACGGTCGCCGGCCACCCGGCCCGCGGCACCACCTCGCCGTTGACCGCCACCGCCACGCCGCGCTGCTCCGGGGTGACCTCCCGGACCAGCTCGGCCACCGTCGCGCCGCCGGGCACCGTCCGCCCGGCGCCGTTCACCGTCAGTTCCACCTGTCCTCCTCCGTCGTCTGCTGGTCGGGGCGGGCCGGCCCGAACCGGTCGGGCGTGAAGGGGGCGAGCAGCGGGTCCGGCGCTCCCCCGGCGGCCAGGTCGGCGATCAGGTCGGCGGTGACCGGGGTGAGCACGATGCCGTGCCGGTGGTGCCCGGTCGCGGCGAGCACGTCCGGCCGGCCGGGTAGCGGGCCGAGGATCGGGGCGTTGTCCGGCGTACCGGGGCGCAGCCCGGCCACCGCCTCCACCAGGTCGTACCCGGCCAGTTCGGGGAGCAGGTCGACGGCGGCGCGGAGCAGCCGCAGCACCGCCTCGGCGGTGACCGTGCGGTCGGCCCGCTCCTCGACCGTCGCGCCGACCACCACCTCGCCGTCGGCGCGGGGCACGAGGTAGACGTGCTCGCCGTCGGCGTACCCCCGGATCACGTGCCGGAAGCCCGGCGCATCGCCGCCGGGCGCGCGGAGCCGGAGCACCTGCCCCTTCACCGGCCGGACCGGAAGCCCGGCCAGCGCGGCGGCGCCGCAGCCGGCGGCCACCACGGTGATCCCGGCGTCCACCTCGGACAGCCGGCGCACCGCGCCGGGCACCAGCACCGCGCCGGCCGCCTCCGCGGCGGCCCGCAGGGCCGGCACCAGCAGCCGCGGGTCGACCTGGTGGTCGGTCGCGGCCAGCGCGCCGCCGCGCACCCGGAGGGCCAGCGCCGGCTCGCGGTCGCGCAGCTGCGAGGGGCGCAGCGGCGTCACCGGCAGTCCGAGTCCCTGCTGGTACGCCCAGAGCCGGCCCGCCTCGGCGAGGTCGTCGGCGCTGAGCCCGACCATCAGGGTGCCCTCGGTCCGGTAGCCGATCGGCAGTCCGCTGGCCCCGGTCAGCTCGGCGGCGAAGGCCGGCCAGCGCGCGGCGGACTCGCAGAGCAGCCCGGTCAGCTCGCGCTCGCCGAAGTACGCCTCGGCGACCGGGGCGAGCATCCCGGCGGCCACGGCCGACGCCCCGGACCCGGGGGCCGGGTCGTGCACGACCACCCGCAGTCCCCGCGCCGCGCACCGCCAGGCGACGGCCAGCCCGATCGGCCCCGCGCCGACCACCGCCACGTCCGGCCGGCCGCCGGTCAGCACGTCAGCGCCCCGAGCAGGTCGGCGGTCGCCCGACCCGGGTCGGCGGCGCCGGAGAGCGCACCGACCACCGCCACCCCGTACGCCCCGGCGGCCCGCAGCGCCGGCACGCTCGCGGCGGTGACCCCGCCGATGGCGATCACCGGCACGTCCACCGCGGCGGCGACCGCACGTACCCCGGCCGGGCCGATCGGGTCGGGCAGGCCCGCCTTGGTGGCGGTCGGGTGGCAGGGGCCGACGCCCAGGTAGCTGGCCCCGGCGGCGACCGCTTCGGTGGCGGTGCCCGGGTCACGCGCGGTGGCGCCGAGCACGGCGGCGGAGCCGAGCACCCGGCGGGCCGCGCCGACCGGCAGGTCGTCCGCGCCGACGTGCCCGCCGTCGGCGCCCACCGCCAGGGCCACGTGCAGCCGGTCGTTGACCAGGCAGGTGGCGCCGTAGCCGGCGCAGAGCGCGACCGCCCGGCGGGCCAGGTCGTACGCCTCCCGGTCGGTCGCGGAGTCCTCCACCCGGACCTGCACCACCAGCTCGGCGCGGGCCACCGCGAGGGCGGCCCGGACGACGGTGAGCGGATCCCGCCCGGGTCGGGTGTCGGTGACCAGATGCAGTCGCCCAAGGGACGGCACGGCAACACTCCTCCCTGCGCCGGCATTACCCGGATCAGGTTCGACGGTCGGGGGCTTCCAGCCCCCCTCTCAGCCCGGTTCACCGGGCTCCCGTGGGTTACGTCGGTGTCACCGTACGACAGATCCGCCGGCCTGCCAAGGTGGTCTGGCCCACCCCGGGCGGCCGCGGCCCGGGCCGGGCGGAGCCGGCGACGGCCGAGCACTTCGTACGGTCCTGGTCGGAATGTCGCCCGCCGTTGCGAAACCGTTACCGGCCGGCATCTTGCCCGACATGCATCCAGCGGGATTAATTTGTTCAGCGATTCGACAAAATGCCGGTGCGGGCGCCCGTGGCACGGTGCCCCTCCGGTCCATCTGGGACGGTCTTCGGCGAGCCGGCCCCCGCGATCCCTGTCCACCGCGACATAGGAGGCGGCGTGTCCCGATCTCGTCGTGCCCGCGTACCCGTCCTTGCCACCCTGCTACCCCTCGCGCTCGCCGCGACCAGCCTGTTCGGCGTCCCCGCCGCGCAGGCCGCGCCCGCCCCGCAGGCCGCGCCGCTGGCCGCTCCCGTCGCGCAGGCCGCGCCGGCGCCGGCGGCCGACGAACCGTTCTCGGTGCTGGTGTTCTCGAAGACCGCCGGCTTCCGGCACGACTCCATCCCGACCGGCATCGCCGCCATCCAGCAACTCGGCGCGGCAAACGGGTTCACGGTGGACACCACCGAGGACGGCGCCGCGTTCAGCGACGACAACCTCGCCAGGTACCGGGCGGTGATCTGGCTCTCCACGACCGGCGACGTCCTCGACGCCGAGCAGCAGGCCGCGTTCGAGCGCTACATCCGCGCCGGCGGCGGGTACGTCGGCATCCACGCCGCCTCGGACACCGAGTACAGCTGGGCCTGGTACGGCGACCTGGTCGGCGCGTACTTCGCCAGCCACCCGGCCAACCAGCAGGCCACGGTGAAGGTGGAGGACCACGCCCACCCGGCCACCGCCGGGCTGCCGGAGCGCTGGTCCCGGTTCGACGAGTGGTACAACTACCAGTCCAACCCGCGCCCCGACGTGCACGTGCTGGCCAGCCTGGACGAGACCAGCTACTCCCCCGGCGCCGGCGCGATGGGCCACGACCACCCGATCGCCTGGTGCCAGGACTTCGAGGGCGGCCGGGCCTGGTACACCGGCGGTGGGCACACCCGGGAGTCGTACGCGGAGCCGGAGTTCCTGGCCCACCTGCTCGGCGGCATCCGCACCGCCGCCGGGGTGGCCGACGCGGACTGCGGCGCCTCGCTGACCGGGAGCTTCGAGAAGGTCACGCTGGACAGCAACACCAGCAACCCGATGGAGCTGGACGTCGCCCCGGACGGGCGGGTCTTCTACGTCGAGCGCGACGGCCGGGTGCAGATCGTCAAGCCGGACACCGGCAACACGGTCACCGCCGTCGACCTGGACGTGTTCACCGGCAACGAGGACGGCCTGATCGGCATCCGGCTCGACCCGGACTTCGCCACCAACCACTGGGTCTACCTCTACTACGCCCCGAACGACGGGATCGCCCGCAACCTGCTCTCCCGGTTCACGGTGACCGGCGACACCATCGACCCGGCCAGCGAGAAGCAGGTGCTGCGGGTGGACACCCAGCGCAACACCTGCTGCCACGCCGGCGGGAGCATGGTCTTCGACCGGGCCGGCAACCTCTACCTGGCCACCGGCGACAACACCAACCCGTTCGAGTCCAACGCGTTCACGCCGATCGACGAGCGGCCGGGCCGGCAGGACTACGACGCGCAGCGCACCTCCGGCAACACCAACGACCTGCGCGGCAAGGTCATCCGGATCCACCCCGAGGACGACGGCACGTACACCGTGCCGGCCGGCAACCTCTTCGCGCCGGGCACCGAGAAGACCCGGCCGGAGATCTACGCCATGGGCTTCCGCAACCCGTTCCGGATCGGCATCGACCCGGCCACCGACACCCTCTACGTCGCCGACTACGGGCCGGACGCCGGCGCCGCCAACCCGGACCGCGGCCCCGAGGGCACGGTCGAGTGGAACATCGTCGGCACCCCCGGCAACTACGGCTGGCCGTACTGCACCGGGGCGAACTACGCCTACAACGACTACCAGTTCCCCTCCGGCCCGAGCGGGCCGAAGTTCGACTGCGCCGCGCCGGTGAACAACTCCCCCAACAACACCGGCCTGACCAACCTGCCGCCGGCCATCCCGGCCACCGTCGACTACGACTACAGCGGCAACCCGCGCTTCCCGGAGATCGGCGGCGGCGGCGCGCCGATGGGCGGCCCGGTCTACCGGTACGACGCCGACCTGAACTCGGACCGGAAGTGGCCGGCGTACTACGACGGCAAGGCGCTCTTCGGCGAGTGGAACCAGTCGAAGATGTACACGATGCAGGTGACCGCCGACGGCAGGTCGCTGGTGGACATCAACCAGCTGCTCACCGGCATGAGCCTGATCCGGCCGATGGACTTCGAGTTCGGCCCGGACGGGGCGATGTACCTGATCGAGTGGGGCAGCGGCTTCGGCGGCAACAACGACAACTCGGGCGTCTACCGGGTCGACTACATCGCCGGTGACCGGGCGCCGATCGCGGTCGCCTCCGCCACCCCGACCTCCGGGCCGGCGCCGCTGACCGTGACCTTCTCCAGCGCCGGCTCCCGCGACCCGGACGGCGGCACGCTCGGCTACGCCTGGGCGTTCGGCGACGGGCAGACCTCCACCGAGGCGAACCCGACACACACCTACGCCGCGGCCGGCAGCTACACCGCGCAGCTCACCGTCACCAACCCCAAGGGCCGCACCGCGGTGGCGAACGTGCCGATCACCGTCGGCAACACGGCCCCGACCGTGACCATCGAGTTCCCGCCGGACGGCGGCTTCTTCGACTGGGGCGACCAGGTCCGCTACACGGTCAAGGTGACCGACCCGGAGGACGGGGAGATCGACTGCGACCGGGTCAAGCTCCAGGTGCTGCTCGGCCACGACGAGCACGCCCACCCGCTGGAGCAGCACACCGGCTGCACGGGCACGGTCCAGACGTCGCTCGCCTCCGGGCACGGCGCGGAGGCGAACGTCTTCGCCGTGTTCGAGGCGACCTACACCGACAACGGCGGCACCGGCGGCGCCGGCCCGCTCACCGGCCGGGCCATCGAGCAGCTCCAGCCGAAGCGCAAGCAGGCCGAGTTCTACACCGCCACCGGTCGGGCGCCGGTGAGCACCGGCGGCGGCGACCCCGGCGTGCAGAAGGAGACCACCGGCGACACCGCCGGCGGTGCGCAAAACATCGGATTCATCGAGGACGGCGACTGGTGGTCGCTCGCCCCGGCCGACCTGACCAACATCACCTCGATCCGGTTCCGGGTCGCCTCCGCCACCACCGGCGGCCGGCTGGAGGTCCGGGCCGGCGCGGTCGACGGGCCGTTGGTCGCCACGGCCACCGTGCCGGGCACCGGCGCGTGGCAGACGTACACGGACGTGACCGCGCCGGTGACCGGCGCGGCGAGCGGCACGCTGTACTTCGTGGCCCGGCACCCGAGCGGCGGCACGGGGTCGCTGTTCAACGTCAACTGGATGGACTTCCTCGGCCGGGGCGTCACCGAGAACGCGCCGCCGGCGGTCACCGCCACCGCCACCCCGGCGACGGGCACCGCGCCGGTCACCATCGCCTTCGACGGCACCGCCACCGACGCCGAGGGGGACACCCCGCTGACGTACGCCTGGGACTTCGGTGACGGCGGCACGGCGAGCACCCTGGACGCCAGCCACACCTACACCACGCCCGGCACCTTCACCGCCACCCTGACGGCGACCGACAGCCGGGGCGCCCGGTCGTACGTGACCGTCCCGGTGCGGGTGGACGCGCCGAACACGTCCTGCTTCGGGGCGCGCTCGGACGACTTCACCGGCACCGCGCTGGACCGGGCCCGCTGGGGCGTGGTCCGGGAGAACCAGTCGCACTCGGTCTCCGGCGGGGCGCTGCGGCTGCCCACCTCGGCCGGCGACCTCTACGGCGGGCGCAACGACGCCACCAACCTGGTGCTCCAGCCCGCGCCGGCCGGGGCCTGGCAGGCCACCACCCGGGTGACCCTGCCGGTCACCGCCAACTACCAGCAGGCCGGCCTGCTGGTCTACGGCGACGACGACAACTACGCCAAGCTGGACCTGCTCTACGGCGGCAGCCGGCGGGTGGAGTTCATCCGGGAGACCGCCGGCGCACCGCGCAACGAGGCGGGCGACAGCATCGCCGCGCCGGCCGGCGACACCCTGCACCTGCGGGTCACCAGCGACGGGACGAGCCTGACCGCGGCCGTGTCCGCCGACGGGCAGACGTTCACCCCGGTCGGCCGGTCCGCCGCGCTGGCCGGGATCAGCAACCCCCGGATCGGGCTGTTCGCGCTCAACGGCGGCACAGACGCGCCGGTGGTGGACGCCGCCTTCGACTGGTTCCAGGTCTCGCCCGACTCCCCGGCCGGGCCGGTCGACCCGTCGGACGAGTTCACCGGCGACGCGCTGGACAAGTGCCGGTGGGACGCGATCCTGCGGGAGGACCCGACCGGCTACCGGGTGACCGGGGGCGCGCTGCGGATCGACGTGCCCAACGGCGACATCTACGGCTCCGGCAACTCGGGGCCGAAGAACTTCGTCCTCCAGAACGCCCCGTCCGGTGACTGGACGCTGGAGACGAAGGTCGACGGCAGCCTGCTGAACGAGCAGTACCAGCAGGCCGGGCTGATCGTGCACGCGGACGACGACAACTACCTGAAGTTCGACTACATCGTGGACAACCAGCCCGGGCAGCCGGTGACCCGGCGGATCGAGTTCCGCAGCGAGATCGGCGGCGCGGTGCAGAACCCGCAGCCGGAGGCGGCCAACCTGACCGGTTCGGTGTGGCACCTGCGGCTGGCCCGCAGCGGCAACACTTTCACCGCGTCGTACTCGGCCGACGGGACGGCCTGGACGCCGTTGACGGCGCTCACCAACAGCGCCGTCGGGGCGACGCCGAAGGTGGGGCTGTTCACCCTCGGCGCCAACCAGACGGCGTCGAAGAGCGCCGCGTTCGACTACTTCCGACTCAGCACCGAGGCGGCCGACCGGACCGCGCCGGTGACCGGGGCCGCCGTTTCCGGCACCCCGACCGAGGGCTGGCACACCGGCCCGGTCACCGTCACGCTGACCGCCGCCGACGAGGACGGTGGCAGCGGGCTGGCCGGCACGGCGTACCAGTTGGACGGGGCCACCGCCTGGACGGACTACACCGGCCCGGTGCAGGTCACCGGTGACGGCGAGCACGAACTGCGGTTCCGCTCGACCGACAAGGCCGGCAACGTGGAGTCGACCAAGACCGTCGCGGTGAAGATCGACACCACCGGGCCGGTCACCTCGGCGACGTTCGCGCCGGCGAACGACGAGGGCTGGCACGACGGGACCGTCCCGGTCGTGCTCACCTCGACCGACGCCGGGTCCGGGGTGAAGACGGTGGAGTGGTCGCTGGACGGCGGCGCCTGGACGCCGTACGCGGAGCCGGTCGCGGTGACCGGCGACGGGCAGCACGAGCTGCTGTTCCGCTCGACCGACCGGGCCGGCAACGCGGAGCCGCTGAAGTCGGCGGTGCTGCGGATCGACGGCACGAAGCCGACGCTGCTGGTCTCCGGGATCGCCGACGGCCAGCTCTACGGCGACAGCCAGGACGTCCGGGTGTCCTGGCAGGCGGTCGACCCGACCTCCGGCATCGCCGGCGTGGTCGGCGAGCTGGACGGCCGGCCGTACGCCAGCGGCACCCTGCAGGCCATGTACGAGCTGCCGCTCGGCCTGCACGAGCTGACCGTCACCGCGACCGACAAGGCGGGCAACCAGACCACCTCGGCGGTCCGGTTCTTCGTCACCACCTCGTTCCGAGACATGCAGAACCTGCTGGACCGGTTCAAGGCGACCGGGCGGCTCTCGACCAAGGCGCACAAGCAGTTGTCGGCGAAGCTCGGTGAGGCCCGGACGGCCGAGGCGGCCGGCCGGGACGACCGGGCGATCAAGGCGCTGACCGCGTTCCGGGCGCTCGCGGCCGACGCCACCCTGGTGGCCGAGGCGGAGATCCGGGACACCCTGGTCCGGGACGCCGACGCCATGATCGTCCGGCTCGGCGGCACGGCCAGCGCCGCCGGGGTACGGGCGAACGACGGCGAACCGGTCGACGGCGCCGGCCGGCTCGGCGGCGATCCCACCCGGATCGCCCCCGGCCGCCGGCTCTGATCCGCGGGGCCCCTTCCCGCCGCTCCGGTGGCGGGAAGGGGCCCTCCCGCACCCGCAGTGAGGAGACGTCCGTGACGCGTACCTGGCAGGCGCTCGCCACCGTGTTCGTCGGGCTGGCCCTGACCCTCCTGTCCGCGGCACCGGCCGCGGCGCACACCGGCAAGCTCAAGCTGACCGTGGCCGGGGACGGGGCCGAGGGGGTCACCGTCCAGGCCACGTACGCCGACGGGCACCGGCTGGACAAGGTGGTCCGGCTGACCCTCACCGCCACCGGGCCGCAGGGGCGGAAGGTCGGTCCCCTGCAACTGGAACCGGCGGCCGAGGGGCAGGGCTTCTACGCCAGCGGCCCGATCCTCTCCCCCGGCCGCTGGCGGGTCACGGTGAGCGCCCCGGCCCCCCACAGGGGCGAGGCCAGCGCCCAGGTGCAGGCCAGGGCGGCCCAGTCGCCCCCGGCCCCGGCGCCCGTCGCGGTGACCGCGGCCGACAGCCGTACCGCCGGGCGCGGGGCGGATGCCGGATGGTGGCCGGTCGCGCTGGCCGGCCTCGTGCTCGCCGCCGTGGCGGTGGCGGTGCCGATGCTGCTCGGCCGCCGCCGGACCACGGCGGGGTGAGCCTCCCGACGAGACCCACTCGCCGGCCCCGGCCCGCTTCCCAGCCCGATCGGGGCGCCCGCCGCCCAGCCGGGATCCCGGCCTGCCGCCGCGGCGGCTCGCCGGGACCGCAACGACGAACCGCCGCCCGCGGCCGAGGCCCCGGGCGGCGGTTTCGCGGGAATCGTCACAGGATGGCGCGCAGGGCGTCCAGGTCCTCGTCGGAGGGCTGCCACGTGCCGGCGGCGGCGTTCGCCCGCACCTGCTCCGGCGTGGTGGCGCCGGCGATCACCGAGGTCACCGCGGGCTGGGCGGCCAACCCGCCGATGGCCACCTGGAGCATGCTGAGCCCGCGCTCGTTCGCGTACGCCTCGATCGCCTCGATGGTGTCCCAGTCGGCGGCGGCGAGACGCTGCGCGTACCGGCCGCCGCCTGAGAGCCGGCTGCCGGGCGGCGGGGCCTGGTTCCGCCGGTACTTGCCGGTGAGCAACCCGTTGGCCAGCGGGAAGAACGGCAGCAGCCCGAGGCCGAACCGCTCGCAGGCCGGCACCACCTCGGTCTCCACCGAGCGCTCCAGCAGGCTGTAGTGGTTCTGCGCGCTGATGAACCGGGTCCGGCCGGCGGACGAGGCCACCCAGTCGGCGTCCGCGATCTGCCAGCCGGCGAAGTTGGAGTTGCCCAGGTAGCGCACCTTGCCCGCGCGGACCAGGTCGTCCAGCGCGGCGAGGGTCTCGTCGATCGGGGTGCCCGGGTCGGGCTCGTGCATCTGGTACAGGTCGATGTGGTCGGTGCCGAGCCGGCGCAGCGACGCCTCCACCGCCCGCGCGATGTAGCGGCGCGCACCCCGGGCACCGAAGTCCGGCCCGTTCATGCCGTGCATGTCCATGCCGAACTTGGTCGCCACCACCACGTCGTCCCGGCGCCCCTTGAGCGCCTGGCCCAGCAGTTCCTCCGAGCCGCCCTGCGGCTCGCCGTAGATGTCGGCGGTGTCGAAGAAGTTGATCCCGGCGTCCAGCGCGGCGTCGACCACCGCCCGGGTGCCGTCGAGGTCGAGCTTGCGGCCGAAGTTGTTGCAGCCGATGCCGACCACGGACACCACGAGCCCGGAGTCGCCCAGCCGGCGGTAGGTCATCTCAGTCACGAGATCAACCCTATGCCGGCCGGGCGTTCCGCCGCCCGCGGGACGGCTCAGCCGACGTCCCAGACCGGCTCGGGGGTCTCCACCACCTCGCCGTCGCCGCGGAAGAGCACGAACCGGTCGAAGGAGCGGGTGAACCACCGGTCGTGGGTCACCGCGACCACCGTGCCCTCGAACGCGGCCAGCCCGGCCTCCAGCGCCTCCGCACTGGCCAGGTCCAGGTTGTCGGTGGGCTCGTCGAGCAGCAGCAGGGTCGCCCCGGAGAGCTCCAGCAGCAGCACCAGGAAGCGCGCCTGCTGGCCGCCGGAGAGGGTGCCGAACCGCTGGTCGCCCTGCCCGGCCAGCTCGTACCGGGACAGCGCCGCCATCGCCGCGTGCCGGTCCATGCCGGCCCGGTGCTCGTCCCCCCGCCAGAGGATCTCCACCAGGGTCTTGGCCATCAGCTCCGGCCGGTCGTGGGTCTGCGAGAAGTGGCCGGGCCGCACCCGCGCGCCGAGCCGGGCGACCCCGTCGTGCGCCACCGGCGCGAGCGCCGCGGCGCCGTCGACCGGGCCGTTGGCCGGGTCCGGGTCGGTGCCGCCCCGGGCCAGCAGCCGCAGGAAGTGCGACTTGCCGGTGCCGTTGGCGCCGAGCACCGCGACCCGGTCGCCGTACCAGATCTCCAGGTCGAACGGGTAGGTCAGGCCGTCCAGCTCCAGCTTGTCGCAGATCACCGAGCGTTTGCCGGTCCGCCCGCCGGTCAGCCGCATCCGGATGTCCTGGTCCTTCGGCGGTACGGGCGGCGGCCCGGCCTCCTCGAACTTGCGCAGCCGGGTCTGCGCGGCCTGGTAGCGCGAGGCCATCCCGTCGTTGTACGCGGCCTTCTGCTTGTACATCAGCACCAGGTCCTTCAGCTTCTGGTGCTCCTCGTCCCAGCGCCGGCGCAGCTCGTCCAGCCGGGCGTGCCGGGCCACCCGCGCGGAGTGCCAGCTCGCGAAGCCGCCCGGGTGCACCCAGGCGCTGCCGCCCTCTACCGCGACCACCCGGTCGGCGGTGCGCGCGAGCAGCTCCCGGTCGTGCGAGACGTAGAGCACCGACTTGGCCGACTCGCGCAACCGGCCCTCCAGCCAGCGCTTGCCGGGCACGTCGAGGAAGTTGTCCGGCTCGTCGAGGAGCAGCACCTCATCGGGGCCGCGCAGCAGCAGTTCCAGCGCGAAACGCTTCTGCTGGCCGCCGGAGAGGGTCCGCACCGGGCGCTCCCGGGCGGTCTCCCAGGGCAGGTCCAGCACGATGGTGGCGACGGTGTCGAAGAGCACCTCGGCGTCGTACCCGCCGGCCTCGCCCCAGGCGGCGAGGGCGTCCGCGTACGCCAGCTGCGCCTTGCCGGCGGCGGTGCTGTACTTGCCGCGCACCTCGGCCGCCCGCATCGCCGCCTCGGTCTCGGCCAGCCGCCGCCCGGCGTCGCGCAGGGCCGGCGGGGCGAGCGACAGCGCCAGGTCGGCGAGCGTCGACTCGTCGCCGATCATCCCGATGAACTGGCGCATCACGCCCAGCCCGCCGGTACGCGCGACCGCGCCGGTCTTCACCGGCAGATCGCCCGCGACCATCCGCAGCAGCGTGGTCTTGCCGGCGCCGTTCGGCCCGACCAGTGCCACCTTGGCGCCCTCACCGACCCGGAACGACACGTCGGTGAAGAGCTCCCGGCCGTCGGGGAGGATGTGCCCGACCGCTGCCACGTCCACGTATCCCACGCGGGCATCCTGCCCGAGCACCCGCCCGGCGGCCCAACCAATTACCGGGTGACGCGCAGCACCCGGTAGCCCTTCTGGCTGGCGCGCCGCTCGACCTGCCAGCCCTGCTCGACCAGCCAGCGGTGCAGCGAGTCGCCGCCGAGGTGGCGGGCCACCACCAGCCAGGCGACCCCGCCCGGGGCGAGCCGGGGCAGCCAGCGCAGCAGCAGCGCGTGCAGCTCGTCCTTGCCGATCCGGATCGGCGGGTTGGACCAGAGCTGGGTGAAGCTCGTCCCGTCCGGGACGTCGTCGGGGGCGACCACGCGTACCCGGTCGGCGGCGCCGGTGCGCGCCGCGTTGGCCGCGGTGAGCGCCCGGGCCCGCTCGTTGACGTCGACCGCCCAGACCGTCGCCGCCGGCACCGCGTCGGCCAGCACGCAGGTGATCGGTCCGAAGCCGCAGCCGAGGTCGAGCAGGTCACCGGCGGTGCCGGCGGGGGGCAGGTCGGCCTTGCGCAGCAGCACCGCGGTGCCGGGGTCCAGGCGGTCGGCGGAGAAGACCCCGCCGGCGGAGGTCAGCCGGTAGTCGCGGCCGGCGACGGAGAACTCGACCTCGCGCGGCGCGGCGGCGGTCGTGGGTTCAGCGGTGAAGTAGTGGTCGCCGGTCACGCCGGCAATTCTCGCACCGCCGGTACCCGGCGCCGGCCCGGGCCGCCGGGCGCCGTCGAAGCATCGGGTCAGCACGCCACGAAACGCCCCACGGCACAATTTCCCATTATTACCCCCTAAAGGGACAATGCCTCCTACTCTGGGCGGCATGGTGTTTCGGTACGAGTCCGATGAGGACGCATACGTGGAGTACCCGGAGCCCGGGTCCGACCGGTCGGTGCTCGGCGCCGGTCCGCCACCTCCGGCCGGGCCGTCCCCGTCCCGCTTCCCGACCCCGTCGCTGCCGCGGAGCACCCGGATGGCGCTGCCGCCCTCCGAGCCGGTGCTGCCCCGCGACCCGGTGCCGGCGGCCGAACCGCCCCGCGCCGAGACGTACGCCGCGGCCGCACCGGTCGACCCGCCCGGCGGCTACGCCCCGGCCCCGCCGGTCGACCCGCCCGGCAGCTACGCCCAGTCCCAGCCGGCCGAGCCGCCCCGGGCCCGACGCGGCGGCGGTCGCCTGTGGCAGGTGCTGATCGGGGGCGCCGCCGTCCTGGTGCTGCTCGCCCTCTGCGGTCTCGGCGCCGCCGCCCTGCTGGTGGACCGCACCGGCGGTGACCCGCAGCCCGAGGCGAGCAACCAGCCCGGCGTCGCCCAATCCGCCGCACCCGAGGCCGACCACCTCGACTCCCGGGACACCGACCAGGCCCCGCTGACCGCCAAGGAGCTCTTCCCGGGCAAGCAGCTCGTGGTCGGCGAGGGGCAGCCCGCCTACCAGGTGCTGAAGACCCACTCCAGCGCCAGCTGCGCGGTGGCGGCCACCGACGAGATCGCCGACCTGCTGGTCCGGCTCGGGTGCAGCCAGGTGGTCCGGGCGACGCTGCGCACGCCCGACGGCGACCACCTGGTCACCACCGGCCTGTTCAACCTGACCGACCGGACCAGCGCCGAGCGGGCCCGGGACCAGATCCGGCAGATGCTCGACGAGCGGCAGGGCCGGTTCCGTGGCATGGCCGCCGGTGCGGACACCGACGCCATGGCCAGCGCCCCGGCCCGGGTGGGTTGGCAGGTACGCGGCCACTACCTCGCCTACGCGGTGGTGGCCCGGGCCGACGGCGAGGCCATCCGGTCCGGCGACACCGCGGTCCGCGAGATCCTCTTCGACGTGATCGAGCTGCACCTGAACCAGGGCGTCCTGGAACGGCGGGCCGACGGCGGCGTGGCCGGCCAGCCGACCGCGGGTCGGACCGACGACGGAACCGGGGCCGACAACGGCAATGCCGATGAGGACGAGCTGCCGGGCGACTGACCGGGAGGACCCGACGAGACACGGGTGCGCGGCCACCGGTCGCGCACCCGTGGCCGGTCCGGGCGGTCAGGACTCGGTGGGCACCCGCAGCCGGCGGGTCAGCTCGGCGCGGCGGGCGTACTCGGCCGGGTCGTCCGGGTAGCCGACCGCCACCAGGGTGAGCCCGTGCGCCGGCGCCACGGTCACCTCGCTGGACCGCTCCCGCCGGGCCAGCAGACCGGCGGGCCAGTCGACCGGCCGGCGGCCGTCCCCGGCCACCAGCATCGCGCCGACCAGGCTGCGCACCATCGCCTGGCAGAACGCGTCCGCCTGCACGGTGGCGACCAGCACGCCGCCCGGGTCGCGCCGCCAGTCCAGCCGGGTCACCTCGCGCAGCGTGGTGGCGTTCTCCTTGCGGCGGCAGTACGCGGCGAAGTCGTGTTCCCCCACCAGCCCGGCCGCCGCGGCGTTCAGCGCGGCCAGGTCCAGCGGCTTCGGCCAGGCCAGGACCTCGTGCCGGCGCAGCGGCTCGGCGCCGTACGGGGCGTCGGTGACCCGGTACTCGTAGCGGCGGAAGGTGGCCGAGAACCGGGCGTCGAAGTCGGCCGGCACCTCGGTCATCGCGCGTACCCGCACGTCGGTGGGGAGCAGCCGGGCCAGCCGGCGCAGCAGCGTGCCCTCGCGCTCCCGCCAGACCGCGGTGGGCAGGTCGAGGTGGCAGACCTGCCCGGTGGCGTGCACCCCGGCGTCGGTCCGGCCGGCCACGGTCAGCCCGGTCGCGACGCCCGCGCCGAGCACGAGGTCGAGGGTCTGCACGAGCACCCCGGCGACCGTGCGCCGGGTCGGCTGGGCGGCCCAGCCGGAGAAGTCGGTGCCGTCGTACGCGACGTCCAACCGCAGCCGGGTGCGCTCGTCCACTCGTACCTCCCCCTCACGGGTCGGGCCCGGCACCCCCGTGAGGGATGCCGGGCCCGACGGTGGCCTGGATCAGGCCTTGTTCTGCTCGTTGTTCTCCTCGACGGCGAGGTCGCTGTCCTCGCGCGCCGCGGCGGTGTCACCGGACACCGACACCGGCGCCTCGGCGTCCTGGTCGTCCGACTCGTTCGCCCGCGGGGTCTCCTCCGCCGGCGCCAGCGCCTCGACCTTGTCCTGCTGCGCGGCCTTGCGGGCGGCCGTCTTCTTGTTCGCCTTCGGCTCGGCGACCTGCAGCTCCTCGACCAGCTCGATGATCGCCATCGGAGCGGCGTCACCCTTGCGCGGACCGGTCTTCACGATCCGGGTGTAGCCGCCGTTGCGGTTGGCGTACCGCGGCGCGATCTGGTCGAACAGGGCGTAGACCACGTCCTTGTCCTTGACGACACCCAGCACCCGCCGGCGGGACGCCAGGTCGCCGCGCTTGGCCTTGGTGATGAGCTGCTCGGCCAGCGGACGCAGCCGCCGGGCCTTCGTCTCGGTGGTCTGGATCTTGCCGTGCTGGAACAGCGCGGTGGCCAGGTTGGCCAGCATCAGCCGCTCGTGCGCGGGGCTGCCGCCGAGGCGGGGGCCCTTGGTGGGCGTGGGCATGCTTGGTGCTCCTCAGGTGTGGCGGCAGCGCGGACTAGAGCTGCTCGGTCTCGCGGTAGTCGTCGGTGTCGTAGTCGGCCTCGCCGAAGGCGTCCACGACGTGCGCCGGATCGAAGTTCGGAGCCGAGTCCTTCAGCCCCAGCCCCATCCCGGCGAGCTTCATCTTGACCTCGTCGATCGACTTCTGGCCGAAGTTGCGGATGTCGAGGAGGTCGGCCTCGGTACGCCCGATGAGCTCACCAACGGTGTTGATGCCCTCGCGCTTGAGGCAGTTGTAGGAGCGGACGGTCAGGTCCAGCTCCTCGATCGGCAGGGCCAGGTCCGCCGCCAGCTGGGCGTCCTGCGGGGACGGCCCGATGTCGATGCCCTCGGCGGTCTCGTCCAGCTCCCGGGCCAGCCCGAAGAGCTCCACCAGCGTCGAACCGGCGGAGGCCAGCGCGGTGCGCGGACCCATCGACGGCTTGGTCTCGACGTCGATGATCAGCCGGTCGAAGTCGGTCCGCTGCTCGACACGGGTGGCCTCGACCCGGTAGGTGACCTTCAGCACCGGCGAGTAGATCGAGTCGACCGGGATCCGGCCGATCTCGGCGCCGGCCTGCTTGTTCTGCGCCGCCGTGACGTAGCCCCGGCCCCGCTCGACGGTCAGCTCCATGTCGAGCCGGCCCTTGCCGTTCAGGGTGGCGAGCTTCAGGTCCGGGTTGTGCACCGAGACGCCGGCCGGCGGCTGGATGTCACCCGCGGTCACGTCGCCCGGGCCCTGCTTGCGCAGGTACATGCTGACCGGCTCGTCGTGCTCGGAGCTGACGCAGAGCTCCTTGATGTTCATGACGAGCTCGACCACGTCCTCCTTGACCCCGGGGATCGTGGTGAACTCGTGCAGCACACCGTCGATCTTGATCGAGGTGACCGCCGCACCCGGGATGGACGACAGCAGGGTACGCCGCAGCGAGTTGCCCAGGGTGTAGCCGAAGCCCGGCTCCAGCGGCTCGATGGTGAACCGGGAGCGGGTGTCGTTGATCGACTCTTCGGAAAGAGACGGTCGCTGGCTGATGAGCATGTCTTCTCTTCTCTTCCGGGGCGCCCGCTATATGACGCCCACGACACAAACTGTTCCGGTGGCCCGCCCCGGAGGGCGGGCCACCGCAACGAGCCCTTACTTGGAGTAGAGCTCGACGATCAGCTGCTCCTGGACCTGGGTGTCGATCACCTGGCGGGCCGGGAGCGAGTGCACGAGGATCTTCATCTGGCTCGGGATGGCCTCCAGCCACGCCGGAACCGACCGCGAACCGGCCTGAGCCTGCGCCACGATGAACGGGGTGAGCTGCTTGCTCTTCTCCCGAACCTCGATGATGTCGTGCTCCTTGACCCGGTACGACGGGATGTCGACCTTCTTGCCGTTCACCGTGAAGTGACCGTGCTTGACCAGCTGACGGGCCATGTCCCGGGAACCGGCGTAGCCGGCCCGGTAGACCACGTTGTCCAGCCGCGACTCGAGGATCTGCAGGAGGACCTCGCCGGTCTTGGCCTTCTTGCCCACGGCCTCCTCGTAGTAACCGCGGAACTGCTTCTCCAGCACGCCGTAGACACGACGGGCCTTCTGCTTCTCACGGAGCTGGAGCAGGTACTCCGTCTCCTTGGTGCGGCCACGGCCGTGCTGCCCGGGCGGGAACGGCCGGGACTCGAACGGGCACTTCGGGCCATCGCACTTGCTGCCCTTGAGGAACAGCTTCATCTTCTCCCGCCGGCAACGGCGGCAGTCAGCACCGGTGTAACGAGCCATCTCTCTCTAACCTCTCAGACCCGGCGACGCTTCGGCGGACGGCAACCGTTGTGCGGCTGCGGGGTGACGTCGGAGATCTGCCCGACCTCGAGCCCGGCTGCCTGCAGCGAACGGATGGCGGTCTCCCGGCCGGAGCCGGGGCCCTTGACGAACACGTCGACCTTGCGCATGCCGTGCTCCATCGCCCGGCGCGCGGCGGCCTCGGCGGCCAGCTGCGCGGCGAACGGGGTCGACTTGCGGGAGCCCTTGAAGCCCACCTGGCCCGAGGAGGCCCAGGAGATGACCGCACCGGTCGGGTCGGTGATCGACACGATGGTGTTGTTGAAGGTGCTCTTGATGTGCGCCTGCCCGTGGGCGACGTTCTTGCGTTCCTTGCGCCGGACCTTCTTGACGGCGGCTCCGGCACGAGCCTTCGGTGGCATAAGTCTGTGCGCTCCTAGTTACTTCTTGCCGGGCTTCTTCTTGCCGGCGACGGTCCGCTTCGGACCCTTCCGGGTCCGCGCGTTGGTCTTGGTCCGCTGGCCACGAACGGGCAGGCCCCGGCGGTGCCGGATACCCGCGTAGCAGCCGATCTCGACCTTGCGGCGGATGTCAGCGGCGACCTCGCGGCGCAGGTCGCCTTCAACCTTGTAGTTGCCCTCGATGTGATTGCGGAGCTGGACGAGCTCCTCGTCAGTGAGGTCCCGAACGCGCTTGTCCGGTGAGATGCCGGTCGCGGCGAGCGTCTCCAGGGCGCGGGTGCGACCCACGCCGAAGATGTAGGTGAGCGCGATCTCCATCCGCTTCTCGCGGGGGAGGTCGACGCCGACTAGACGTGCCATGTGCGGGCGTACTCCTCGTGGTGTTGTGCGGAGGTGTGGACCCGTCCCACCCCGCTACCGACCATCCCTGTCCTTCCGGCGCTTTCCGCGCCGGCGACCGGGATCGGTCGCTGCCCAAGCGGGCCCCGGCCTCCGACCGGGGGTCAACCACGAGGGAGTACGCGCTGCGTACCGCTCGCGGCTGGGACGAGCTAGGTGATGTGTTGTCTGGATCTGCGGCCCGGACCGATCCGACCGGCCGCGTCACGACCGGTGGGACTGGTTCAGCCCTGGCGCTGCTTGTGGCGCGGGTCGGTGCAGATCACCATGACCCGGCCGTGCCGGCGGATCACCCGGCACTTGTTGCAGATCCTCTTGACGCTCGGCTTGACCTTCACGGTTGCCTTACTTCCCATCTGGCCCGGACTCGCGACGAGGCGCGACCCGGACGTCGAAGACGGACACGGGACGTTCCGGCCGTCGTCAGGCTTACTTGTAGCGGTAGACGATGCGCCCGCGGGTCAGGTCGTACGGCGAGAGTTCGACGACGACCCGGTCCTCCGGCAGGATGCGGATGTAGTGCTGCCGCATCTTGCCGCTGATGTGAGCCAGCACCTTGTGGCCGTTCGCGAGCTCCACCCGGAACATGGCGTTCGGCAGGGGCTCGATGACCCGACCCTCGATCTCGATGGCTCCGTCTTTTTTCGGCATGTCCTCCGCTGTCCTGACGTCGGTTGCTCCGGACGGCCCACAACGTCTTACACGGGTGACTGACCATGATCAGAAAGCCCGCGCCAGCCGCGGCTCCGAGTCCCACCGAAGCGCTAGGTGGGCATGCCGGAGTGGACGCTGTGCGCCGATCAGTCAGTGTACGCCCGCCCTCGCGCCGTCGCCAAACCGGCCACCAGCGGATTCACCGTAACGGGCGAAACCGGCATCAGGCCGGCGAGACAGGCGGACGCTACGCGTCCGGACCGCCGGTCTCCAGCGCCCGCCGCCGGGCCCGCTTCGCCAGCTTCCGTCGGCGCCGACGCTCCCGCTCGGCCGTCCACCGCTGCGGCTCGCCCCCGACCACCCCGGTGACGGTGCGCACCAGCAGCACCGCGCCCCACGGCCCGGCCACCCAGCCCGGCCAGAAGTAGAGCAGGTCCCGGGCGAACAGGGAGGTGACCGCCCAGATCGCCACGACGATCGGCACCACCTGGAGGTACGGCAGCCAGACCTCGGCCAGCCAGCGGGCGACGGCCGGCCGGGCGGCACCCGGTCGGGTCGGCGCCGGGGCGGCGTCGCCCGGCTCCGCGAGCGCGGACGCGGCCGGCGGCGCGACCGCCGGCAGATCCGTCACCAGCGCGTCCAGTTCCGCGTACGTCCGGGCCGCGTACGCCCGCTGCAACCGCTCGTCGTACTCGTACAGGCTCAGCCGGCCCTCGTTGAGCGCCACCCGCAACCGGTCGGCCACCGCCTCGCGGTCGGCGTCGGCGGCCCGCATCCCCTCGCGCCCCTCCATGCCCGCAAGCATGCCACCACCCCACCACCACCAACTCCCCCACAACCACTCCGATCAGACCCGCCCCGCCCGACTCAGCAGACGTGATCATGAAGTTCGCACGACGATCGGCCGATCCGCCGACGCGACGCTCATGGTCAAAGGGCTGGGCCGGGACGGGGCTGAGGGCTCGCCCAGGCCCAGGCCCAGGGCCGGGCTGGACCGAGGCGGGCTGGGGCTGAGCTGGCGCGGGTTGGGCTCGCCTGCGCCAAGGGCCGGGCTCGGCTCGCCTAGGCCCGGGGCCGGACTGGGCCGCAGGGGTCGGGGCTGCCGAGGGCCCGGCTCGCCTAGGCCCAGGGCCGGGCTGAGCCGCCGGGGGTTCGGGCTGGCGAGAGTTGGGCTCGCCCGGGCCGAGGGCCGGGCTGGGCTCGCCTAGGCCCAGGGCCGGGCTGAGCCGCCGGGGGTTCGGGCTGGCGAGAGTTGGGCTAGCCCGGGCCGAAGGCCGGGCTGGGCCGAGGGGGCTGGGGCTGGTCGGCGGCTGGGCCGCGCCCGGCCGGGGCGCTGGGCTCAGCCGGGAGGGTCAGGGGGTCGGGGAGCCGGCGGGTTGGCGGGCGGTGACCAGGTCGCCCAGGCGGGCGCGGCCGCCGTCCTCGGCGGTCAGCACCCAGACCCCGTCGGGGAGCAGCGCCATGGTGTGCTCGACGTGCACCGCGACCGACCTGTCCCGGGTCACCACGGTCCAGCCGTCGGCCAGTTCCATCGTTCGGGGCGAGCCCATGGTGATCATCGGCTCGATGGCCAGCGCCAGGCCGGGCACCATGCGCGGGCCCTTGCCGGGCCGCCCGTGGTTGAGCACGTGCGGGTCCTGGTGCATCTCGGTGCCGATGCCGTGCCCGCCGTAGCCGTCGACGATGCCGTACCGGCCACCCCGGCGGACCGCGTCCTCCACGGCGTGCGAGATGTCGGTCAGCCGGCCCTTGCCGCTGGCCGCCCCGCGCGCCGCCGTGGCGATCCCGGCCCACATGGCGTCCTCGGCCACCTTGGCCATCCGCAGCAGGGCCGGGTCGACCTCGCCCACGCCGACCGTGATGGCGGCGTCGCCGTGCCAGCCGTTCAGCACCGCGCCGCAGTCGATCGAGATCAGGTCGCCCTCGCGGAGCACCTGCCCGGGTGCCGGGATCGCGTGCACCACCTGCTCGTTGACCGAGGAGCAGATGGACGCCGGGAAGCCGTGGTAGCCCTTGAACGAGGGGACGGCCCCGGCCTCGCGGATGGTCGACTCGGCGATCGCGTCCAGGTCGGCGGTGCTGACCCCGGGGGCGACCGCCTCCCGCATCCGGCGCAGCGCCTCGGCGACCACCAGACCGGCGGCGCGCATCTTCTCGATCTGGTCAGGGGTCTTCAGCTGGATGTCCAGCTGGGGACGACGCATGGAGCCGTTACCTTTCGTTGCCGAACAGCAGGGCAGGCCGGGCGTACCCCGCTGTTCGCACTCTATCCGCCGCGGGCGGGACGTCAGCCGCCGTACGAGCGCAGGGCGTCGATGGCGCGGACGGTGACGTCCTCCACCGGGCCGGTGGCGTCGATGCCGACGAGCTTGCCCTGGGCGCCGTAGTAGTCGACCAGCGGCGCGGTCTTCTCCGCGTACTCCCGCAGCCGGGCGGCGATGGTCTCCGGCTTGTCGTCGTCACGCTGGAACAGCTCGGCGCCGCAGCGGTCGCAGATGCCGTCCCGGGTGGTCGGGTCGAACTCGACGTGCCAGATCTTGCCGCAGCCCCGGCAGGTCCGCCGGCCGGAGAGCCGGCGGATCACCTCGTCGTCGTCGACGACCAGTTCGAGCACCAGGTCGAGCGCGGTGCCCAGGTCGGCCAGGAGCTTGTCGAGCGCAGCGGCCTGCGGGGTGGTCCGGGGAAAGCCGTCGAGCAGGAAGCCCTCGCTGGCGTCCGGCTCGGCGAGCCGGTCCCGGACCATGTTGATGGTGACCTCGTCCGGCACGAGCTTGCCAGCGTCCATGTAGCGCTTCGCCTCGACGCCGAGCGGGGTCCCCTGGGACACGTTGGCCCGGAAGATGTCCCCGGTCGAGATCTTCGGCACCGAGAGGTGCGCGGCGATGAACTCGGCCTGCGTGCCCTTGCCCGCGCCCGGCGGGCCAACCAGAACGAGTCTCATCTACCGCAGGAACCCTTCGTAGTTCCGCTGCATGAGTTGGCTCTCGATCTGCTTGGTGGTCTCCAGACCGACGCCGACCATGATCAGCACAGCGGTACCGCCGAACGGGAAGTTCAAGTACTGCTGCTTGTCCAGCCAGATGAAGAAGAAGTTCGGCAGGATCGAGATGACGCCCAGGTAGAGCGCGCCCGGCAGGGTGATCCGGCTGAGGATGAAGTCCAGGTAGTCGGCGGTCGGCTTGCCGGGGCGGATGCCCGGCACGAAGCCGCCGTACTTCTTCATGTTGTCCGCGACCTCGGTCGGGTTGAACGTGATCGAGACGTAGAAGTACGTGAAGAAGATGATCAGCAGGAAGTAGACCGCGATGTAGATCGGGCTGGTCGGGTCGACCAGGTTGTTCTGGATCCACGCCTGGGTCTTGCCCGGGTCGGTCTGGTCGAAGAACTGCAGCGCCAGCTGCGGCAGGTAGAGCAGCGACGAACCGAAGATGACCGGGATGACACCCGCCTGGTTGACCTTCAGCGGGATGTAGGTCGAGGTGCCGCCGTACATCCGCCGGCCGATCATCCGCTTGGCGTACTGGACCGGGATCCGGCGCTGCGCCTGCTCGATGAAGGTGACCGCGGTGATGACCACCAGGACCAGCGCGATGACCAGGAAGAACTTCCACCAGCCCTGGCTCTGCTTGATCTGCCAGCCCTCGCTGGGGAGCCGGGCGGCGATCGAGGTGAAGATCAGCACGGACATGCCGTTGCCCACGCCGCGGTCGGTGATCAGCTCGCCGAGCCACATGACCACACCGGTGCCGGCGGTCATCGTCATCACCAGGATGCTCAGGGTCAGCCAGTCCGGGATGCCGGTGCCCACGGGGATGATCGGGAACTGGTCGCACTGGTTGTTGAAGAGCTGCCCGGAGCGGGCCAGCGCGACGAACGCCGAGGCCTGCAGGACACCGAGGCCCAGGGTCAGGTACCGGGTGTACTGGGTGATCTTCGCCTGGCCGGCCTGGCCCTCCTTGCGGAGCTGCTCCAGCCGCGGGATCACCACGGTCAGCAGCTGCAGGATGATCGACGCGGTGATGTAGGGCATGATGCCCAGCGCGAAGACCGAGAGCTGCAGCAGCGCGCCGCCGGAGAAGAGGTTGAGCAGGTTCAGGACGCTCGTGGAGTCGCCCTGGATGGTGTCGAGGCACTTCTGCACGTTGCCGTAGGACACACCGGGGCTGGGCAGGGTGGCGCCGAGCCGGTAGACCGCGATGATGCCTACTGTGAACAGCAGCTTCTTGCGCAGGTCAGGCGTACGGAACGCACTGAGAAAGGCGGACAGCAACTTCTTCCTCCTGCGCGAGGCGGGCCGCCGGGATCCCTGGCGGGTCGGGGTGGGTGCCGGGCGAGCGCCCGATATCCATAGCTGGGAAGGGACTCTAACAGCCCGATCCCGGTCCGGGCAGATGTGCCCGGCTACATAAACCGAGTTTGATGTTACCCGGCGCACATGCGCCAGGTAGACCATGGCGCCCGCCAGTTGTGAGCAACTGGACGGGCGCCACGGGTCGTTCAGTCCTTACAGCTCGGTGACCGAGCCGCCGGCCGCGGTGATCTTCTCCTTGGCCGACGCGCTGAACGCGTGCGCCGACACCTGGAGCGCCACCCCGCCGAGGTCACCGGTGCCGAGCACCTTGACCGGCTGGCCCTTGCGGACCGCACCGGCCTCGACCAGCTCCAGCGGGCCGACCTGGCCGCCGTTCGGGAAGAGCTCGGCGAGCCGGTCCAGGTTGACCACCTGGAAGACCACCTTGAACTTGTTCTTGAAGCCCTTCAGCTTCGGCAGGCGCATGTGGATGGGCATCTGCCCACCCTCGAACGCCGCCGAGATGTTCTTGCGGGCCTTCGAACCCTTGGTACCGCGACCGGCGGTCTTGCCCTTGGAGCCCTCACCGCGACCCACACGGGTCTTCGCGGTCTTGGCACCCGGCGCCGGACGCAGGTGGTGGACCTTGATCGTCATTACTCGACCTCCTCGACCTTCACGAGGTGGTTCACAGTGAAGATCATGCCGCGGATCTCGGGCCGGTCCTCCTTGACCACCACGTCGTTGATCCGCTTGAGACCGAGCGAACGCAGCGAGTCACGCTGGTTCTGCTTGGTCCCGATCTCGGACCGGACCTGGGTGACCTTGAGACGTGCCATCAGGAAGCCACCCCCGCCCGCGACGCCAGCATGGCGGCCGGCGCGACGTCCTCCACCGGCAGGCCACGGCGCTGGGCGACGGCCTCGGGGGACTCGAGCCCCTTCAGCGCCGCCACGGTGGCGTGCACGATGTTGATCGGGTTGGACGACCCGAGGCTCTTGGAGAGCACGTCGTGGATGCCCGCGCACTCCAGCACGGCACGGACCGGCCCACCGGCGATGACGCCCGTACCGGCGGAGGCCGGCTTGAGCAGCACCACGCCGGCGGCGTCCTCGCCCTGCACCGGGTGCGGGATCGACTGACCGATCCGCGGCACCTTGAAGAAGTGCTTCTTGGCCTCCTCGACACCCTTGGCGATCGCCGCGGGCACCTCCTTGGCCTTTCCGTAGCCCACGCCGACCGTGCCGTCGCCGTCGCCCACGATCACCAGGGCGGTGAAGCTGAAGCGACGACCGCCCTTCACGACCTTGGCGACGCGGTTGATCGCGACGACCCGCTCGAGGTGCGGGGTCTTCTCGACGGGCGCGTTTCCGCGGCCGCCCTCACGGCGGTTGTCGCGGCGACCACCCTCGTTGCCACCGGACCCGCCGCCACGGCGCTGTTGACCTGGCATCAGCAGCCTTCCTTTTCTCTCGTGACGGGGTTGTTAGAACTCGAGCCCGGCTTCGCGGGCGGCATCGGCCAGCGCGGCGACCCGCCCCGCGTACCGGTTGCCACCGCGGTCGAAGACGACCTTGGAGACGCCGGCGGCCTTGGCCCGCTCGGCGAGCAGGGTGCCGACCTTGCCGGCCAGGGCGCTCTTGTCGCCCTCCGCACCGCGCAGCGACGCGTCCAGGGTCGAGGCCGACGCCAGGGTGTGACCCTTGGTGTCGTCCACGATCTGGGCGACGATGTGCCGCAGGGAGCGGGTGACCACGAGGCGGGGACGCTCGGCGGTGCCGCTGACGTTCTTGCGGACCCGGAAGTGCCGACGCGCACGCCCGACGGCGCGCTTGGCGGCAACGCCGCGGCGGCGCTTGAGCAGCGTGGCGCTCACTTCTTACCTGCCTTTCCAGCCTTGCGGCGGATGACCTCGCCCTGGTACTTGACACCCTTGCCCTTGTAGGGCTCCGGCGGACGGATCTTCCGGATGTTGGCGGCGACCTCGCCGACCAGCTGCTTGTCGATGCCGGCCACGTGGAACAGGGTCGGCCTCTCCACCGTGAAGGTGATCCCGTCCGGCGCGGGCACCAGGACCGGGTGCGAGAACCCGAGTGCGAACTCGAGGTCCTTGCCCTTGGCGGTGACCCGGTAGCCGGTGCCGGCGATCTCCAGGCTCTTACGGTAGCCCTCGGTGACACCGACGATCATGTTGGCGACCAGGGTACGGCTCAGGCCGTGCAGCTCCTTGGCCTTGCGCTCGTCGTTCGGGCGGTTGACGTTCAGCTGCCCGTCCTCGGCCCGCTCGATGGTGATCGGCTCGGCCAGGGTGTGCGACAGCTCGCCCTTCGGGCCCTTGACCTTGACGGTCTGGCCCTCGATGGTGATGTCGACGCCGGCTGGTACCGGGATCGACTTACGTCCAATACGCGACATTTCTACCTGTCTCCCGTTACCAGACGAAGGCGAGGACTTCCCCGCCAACGCTCCGCTTGCGGGCCTGCCGGTCGGTGAGCAGCCCCTGGGACGTCGAAATGATCGCCACGCCCAGCCCGCCGAGCACCCGCGGGAGCCCGTCCGACTTGGCGTACACCCGGAGACCGGGCTTGGACACGCGCTTGATGCCGGCCAGGCTCCGCTCCCGGTTCTGGCCGTACTTCAGCTCGACGACCAGTCGCTTGCCGACGGCGCCCTCCTCGGGCTCCTCGACCGACCAGGTGGCGATGTAACCCTCGGCCTTGAGGACCTCGGCGATGTTCGCCTTGATCTTCGAGTAGGGCATCGTCACCCGGTCGTGGTACGCCTGGTTGGCGTTACGCAGACGCGTGAGCATGTCTGCGATCGGGTCGGTCATCGTCATGAAATTCGTCAACCTTTCTCGCCGGGGTTCCCCGGGCCGGGCCCGGGGCCTACGGCGAAGAGACAGTTCAGCTGACGCGCAGAGCGCGCCGGGCTATTACCAGGAAGCCTTGGACACGCCGGGCAGCTCACCGCGGTGGGCCATCTCCCGGATGCACACCCGGCAGAGACCGAACTTGCGGTAGACCGCCTTCGGACGCCCGCACCGCTGGCAGCGGGTGTACGCGCGAACCGAGAACTTCGGCTTCGCGGCCGCCTTGAGGATCAGCGCCTTCTTGGCCATCTCAGTTCTCCTTGAACGGGAAGCCCAGGAGCTTGAGCAGCGCCCGGCCCTCGTCGTCGGTCGTGGCGGTCGTGACCACCGTGATGTCCATGCCCCGCTGGCGATCGATCTTGTCCTGGTCGATCTCGTGGAACACCGACTGCTCGGTCAGACCGAACGTGTAGTTGCCGTGCCCGTCGAGCTTGCGCCCGTCCAGACCGCGGAAGTCACGGATACGCGGCAGCGCGATGGAGAGCAGCCGGTCCAGGAACTCCCACATCCGGTCGCCGCGCAGGGTCACCTTCGCGCCGATCGGCATGCCCTCGCGCAGCTTGAACTGCGCGATGGACTTGGTCGCCCGCCGCACCTGCGGCTTCTGGCCGGTGATGGTGGCCAGGTCGCGCACGGCGCCGTCGATCAGCTTGGCGTCCCGGGCGGCCTCGCCGACACCCATGTTGACGACGATCTTGACCAGCCGCGGCACCTGCATGGGGTTGCCGTAGTTGTACTGCTCGCGCAGCTGGGCCACGATCTCGTTGCGGTACCGCTCCTTGAGGCGCGGCATGGTCTTGGTTTCGGTAGCCGTGCTCATCACAGGTCCTTACCGGTGCTACGCGCGATGCGGACCTTCTGGCCGTTCTCGTCGATCCGGTAGCCGACGCGGGTCGGCTTCCCGTCGGAGTCCAGGACCTGCACGTTCGAGACGTGGATCGGGGCCTCCTGGGTGACGATGCCGCCGGTCTTGGCGCCACGCTGGGTGGTGCTGATGCGGGTGTGCTTCTTGACCCGGTTCACGCCCTCGACCAGGACCTTGTCCTGCCGCGGGTAGGCCGCGATGACCTTGCCCTTGGCGCCCTTGTCCTTGCCGGCGATGACGACGACCGTGTCGCCCTTCTTGACCTTCACGGTCACAACACCTCCGGCGCGAGAGAAATGATCTTCATGAACCGCTTGTCCCGCAGCTCCCGACCCACCGGGCCGAAGATACGGGTGCCGCGCGGGTCCCCGCCGTCCTTGATGATGACGGCGGCGTTCTCGTCGAAGCGGATGTACGAGCCGTCCGGGCGCCGCTTCTCCTTGGCCGTGCGAACGACGACCGCCTTGACGACGTCGCCCTTCTTCACACCGGCACCCGGGATCGCGTCCTTGACGGTGGCCACGATGACGTCGCCGATGCTCGCGTAGCGCCGACCGGAGCCACCGAGAACCCGGATGCACAGGATCTCCCGGGCACCCGTGTTGTCGGCGACGCGCAGTCGCGACTCCTGCTGAATCACGTCTATCTCCTATGTCTGCCGGTTCTCCGGCCGCCGCAGCGGCCGGAGCCTGGCGGAACCTGCGCCCGACGCGACGCCGGGCGAGCTCGAAGCCTTCGCTACTTGGCCTTTTCCAGGATCTCCACGAGCCGCCACCGCTTCGTGGCGGACAGCGGCCGGGTCTCCATGATTAGGACCCGGTCGCCGATGCCGGCGGCGTTCTGCTCGTCGTGCACCTTCAGCTTGCTGGTCCGGCGCATGATCTTGCCGTACAGCGCGTGCTTGACCCGGTCCTCGACCTCGACCACGACGGTCTTTTCCATCTTGTCGCTGACCACGAGGCCCTCACGCACCTTGCGGCGGGCCCGCGCGGCGGCGGTGGTGTTCTCGCTCATGATGCAGTCACCTCAGTCGGCGCGGCCGAGAGCCCCAGCTCGCGCTCACGCATGATCGTGTAGATCCGGGCGATCTCCCGACGGATGACCTGCAGCCGCCGGTTGTTGTCCAGCTGCCCGGTTGCGGCCTGCACGCGGAGGTTGAACAGCTCCGCCTTGGCCTCGCGCAGCCTCGTGACCAACTCCTCCTCGGAGAGCTCACGCAGCTCGGCGGCCTTAACGCCCGCTGCCATCAGGATTCACCCACTTCGCGCGTCACAATGCGGCACTTCATCGGGAGCTTGTGGATCGCGCGACGCATCGCCTCTCGCGCGATCTGCTCATTGGGGAAGGACATCTCGAAGAGCACCCGCCCCGGCTTGACGTTGGCGACCCACCACTCGGGCGAGCCCTTACCGGAACCCATCCGGGTTTCCGCCGGCTTCTTGGTCAGGGCCTGGTCCGGGAAGATCGTGATCCAGACCTTGCCACCACGCTTGATGTGGCGGGTCATCGCGATACGCGCCGACTCGATCTGGCGGTTCGTCACGTACGCCGGCTCGAGAGCCTGGATCCCGAACTCGCCGAAGACCACCCGGTTGCCGCCCTTGGACGCGCCGCTGCGGTCCGGGTGGTGCGGCTTACGGAAGCCCTTCGGGGGCTTGCGCGGCATCAGCATCTGTCAGCCCTCCTGCTGCGTTTCTGCCGCGGCGGCGACGGCGGCGGGGTCCACCGCGTCACCACTCGGCGTCTCGGCCTGCTGCGCGAGCGTGGTCGCGGCAGCCCGGCCGGCCTCGGTGCCGCCGGCGGTCGTGCCGGACGAACCGGACCGACCACGGCGCGGCCGCTCGGGGCGGTCGCCGCGCTCACGGCGCGGGCGCGACGGCGCCTCGGCCGGGGTCTCCCGACCCGGCACCGCGTCGCCCTTGTAGATCCAGACCTTCACGCCGATCCGGCCGAAGGTGGTACGGGCCTCGAAGAAGCCGTACTCGATGTTGGCCCGCAGCGTGTGCAGCGGGACCCGGCCCTCGCGGTAGAACTCGGTCCGGCTCATCTCGGCGCCGCCGAGGCGACCCGAGACCTGCACCCGGATGCCCTTGCAGACCGGGTTCTTCATCGCCGACTGCATGGCCTTGCGCATCGCCCGCCGGAAGCTGACCCGGCTGGACAGCTGCTCGGCCACGCCCTGGGCGACCAGCTGCGCGTCCGACTCGGGGTTCTTCACCTCGATGATGTTCAGCTGGACCTGCTTGCCGGTCAGCTTCTCGAGCTCGCCGCGGATCCGGTCGGCCTCCGCACCCTTACGGCCGATGACGATGCCCGGCCGGGCGGTGTGGATGTCGACCCGGACCCGGTCGCGGGTGCGCTCGATGTCGACCTTGGAGATGCCGGCGCGCTCGAGGCCCTTGGACATCATCCGGCGGATCTTGACGTCCTCGCCGATGTAGTCCTTGTAGAGCTTGTCCGCGAACCAGCGGGACTTCCAGTCGGTCGAGATGCCGAGCCGGAACCCGTGCGGGTGAACCTTCTGACCCATTACTCCGCGCCCTCCGTGTTGCTCTGCGTCTCGGCCGGCGCGGCCTGCTTCGCCGGGGCCGCCTTCTTCGCCGCGGCCTTCTTCGGCGCGGCCGGCGCCACCGCCTCCACCGCGACCGTGATGTGGCAGGTCCGCTTGCGGATCCGGTACGCCCGGCCCTGCGCCCGCGGCTGGAACCGCTTCATGGTCGGGCCCTCGTCCACGTACGCCTCGCTGACGAGCAGCGCGTCGGGGTCCAGCCGCTCGTTGTTCTCCGCGTTGGCGATCGCGCTCGCGAGCACCTTGTACACCTGCTCGCTCGCAGCCTGCGGCGCGAACTGCAGCACCGTGAGCGCCTCCTTCGCGGGCAGGCCGCGGACGAGGTTGACCACCCGGCGCGCCTTCATCGGCGAGATGCGCACGTGCCGCGCAACCGCCCGCGCGCCCGGAAGCACCGGAGCGTCGCCCTTTCCTGGCATCGCTGTAACCCCTTGTTCCTCTATCCGTATGCCCGCGGCGTCAGCGCCGACGGCTCTTCCGGTCGTCCTTCTCGTGACCCTTGAACGTGCGGGTCAGCGCGAACTCGCCGAGCTTGTGCCCGACCATCGCCTCGGTCACGAACACCGGGACGTGCTTGCGTCCGTCGTGCACCGCGATCGTGTGACCCAGCATCTCCGGGATGATCGTCGAGCGCCGCGACCAGGTCTTGATGACGTTCTTCGAGCCCTTGTCGTTCTGCGTCTCCACCTTCTTGAGCAGGTGGTCGTCGACGAACGGGCCCTTCTTCAGGCTGCGAGGCATGTCTTATCTCCCTCAGCCGCGCTTACGCGTGGCGTAGCGGCGGCGGACGATCAGCCGGTCACTCGGCTGGCCCTTACGACGGGTGCGGCCCTCGGGCTTACCCTGCGGGTTGACCGGGTGGCGACCACCGGAGGTCTTACCCTCACCACCACCGTGCGGGTGGTCGACCGGGTTCATCGCGACACCACGGACGGTCGGGCGCTTGCCCTTCCACCGCATCCGGCCGGCCTTACCCCAGTTGATGTTCGACTGGTCGGCGTTGCCGATCTCGCCGACGCTGGCGCGGCAGCGCACGTCGACCCGCCGGATCTCACCGGACGGCATGCGCAGGGTCGCGTACGCGCCCTCGCGGCCGAGCAGCTGGATGCCGACGCCGGCCGAGCGGGCCAGCTTGGCGCCACCGCCGGGACGGAGCTCCACGTTGTGGATCGTGGTACCGACCGGGATGTTGCGCAGCGGCAGGTTGTTGCCCGGCTTGATGTCCGCGCCCGGACCCGACTCGACGGTGTCGCCCTGCTTCAGGTCCTTCGGCGCGATGATGTACCGCTTCTCGCCGTCGGCGTAGTGCAGCAGCGCGATCCGCGCGGTGCGGTTCGGGTCGTACTCGATGTGGGCGACCTTCGCCGGTACGCCGTCCTTGTCGACCCGCTTGAAGTCGATCAGGCGGTACTGGCGCTTGTGACCGCCACCATGGTGCCGGGTGGTGATCCGGCCGTGGGCGTTGCGTCCGCCCTTCTTCGGCAGCGGAGCCAGCAGCGACTTCTCGGGCGTCGACCGGGTGATCTCGGCGAAGTCGGCGACGCTCGAGCCACGCCGGCCCGGCGTCGTCGGCTTGTACTTACGGATAGCCATTGTCTACACCCCTCAGCTGACCGGGCCGCCGAAGGCCTCGATACGGTCACCGTCAGCCAGCTTCACCATCGCGCGCTTGGTGGCCTTGCGCTGGCCGAACCCGGTACGGGTCCGCTTGCGCTTGCCCTCGCGGTTGAGCGTGTTGACCGTCAGGACGCGGACGTTGAAGATCTGCTGGATAGCGATCTTGATCTCCGTCTTGTTCGCGTCCGGGTGCACCAGGAAGGTGTACCAGTTGCGGTTCAGCTCGCTGTAGCTCTTCTCCGAGACGACCGGCGCCACGATGATGTCGCGCGGGTCGGCGATCGTGCTCACTTGCCACCCTCCTCGGTGGTCTCGGCGGGAACACCCAGGAACTCGTCCAGGGCGTCCTTGGTGAAGACCACGTCGTCGGCCACCAGCACGTCGTACGTGTTGAGCTGGCCGGCCTCGATCAGGTGCACCCGCGGCTCGTTGCGCAGCGACACCCAGTTCAGCTCGTCGGTGCTGCTCAGCACGACCAGCACCCGGCGGGCGTCGGTCAGCTTGGCCAGCGTGGCCAGGGCGGCCTTGGTCGACGGCTTCTCGCCCGAGACGAACGCCTCGACGACGTGCACCTGCCCGGCGCGGGCCCGGTCGGAGAGGGCGCCACGCAGCGCGGCGGCCTTCATCTTCTTCGGGGTCCGCTGGCTGTAGTCGCGCGGCACGGGACCGTGCACCACGCCACCGCCGGCGAACTGCGGCGCGCGGATCGAGCCCTGCCGGGCGCGACCGGTGCCCTTCTGCTTGTACGGCTTCTTGCCGCCGCCGGCGACCTCGCCGCGGGTCTTGGTCTTGTGCGTGCCCTGCCGGGCCGCCGCGAGCTGAGCCACCACGACCTGGTGCATCAGCGCGACGTTGGCCTGAGTGTCGAAGATGTCGGCGGGCAGCTCGACCGAGCCGCTCTTGGTGCCTTCGACGCTGAGGACGTCAACGGTGGTCACTTGGCCGCACCGCCCTTCTTCGCCTTGGTCTTGGCCGCACTGCGGACCAGGACCAGCGCGCCCTTGGGGCCGGGAATGGCGCCACGGACGAGCAGGAGGTTGTTCTCGGTGTCGACCGCCTGGACGGTCAGGTTCTGGACGGTGTAGCGCGCGCCACCCATCCGGCCGGCCATCCGGACGCCCTTGAAGACGCGACCCGGGGTGGACGCACCACCGATGGAGCCGGGCGAGCGGTGCTTGCGCTCGACACCGTGGCTGGCGCGCAGGCCGTGGAAGCCGTGCCGCTTCATGACGCCCGCGAAGCCCTTGCCCTTGGTCTTGCCGGTCACGTCGACCGACATGCCGGGCGGGAACTCCTCGACCGTGACCTCCTGGCCCAGCGAGTAGTCCGCGGCGTCGGCGGTGCGCAGCTCGACGATGTGCCGGCGCGGCGCGACGTCCGCCTTCGCGTAGTGCCCGCCGATCGGCTTCTTGACCTTGCGCGGGTCGATCGTGCCGTACGCCAGCTGGACCGCGGAGTAACCGTCCTTGTCGGCGTCACGAACCTGGGTGATGACGCAGGGGCCGGCCTGAACCACGGTCACCGGGACAACTCGGTTGTTGTCCCAGACCTGGGTCATGCCGAGCTTCGCGCCCAGGATCCCCTTAACTTGCCTGTCCATTTGTCCGGTCCCTACAGCTTGATCTCGATGTCGACGCCAGCCGGCAGGTCGAGGCGCATGAGCGAGTCGACCGTCTTCGGGGTCGGGTCGATGATGTCGATCAGCCGCTTGTGCGTGCGCATCTCGAAGTGCTCGCGCGAGTCCTTGTACTTGTGCGGCGAGCGGATAACGCAGAAACGGTTGATCTCCGTGGGCAGCGGCACCGGGCCTGCGACCTGCGCCCCGGTGCGCGTCACCGTCTCGACGATCTTCCGAGCCGAGGAGTCGACGACCTCGTGGTCATAGGCCTTGAGCCGGATGCGGATCTTCTGTCCCGCCATGGTGGCTTCTGTTCCTTCTCTCGATGCCGCTGTGTTGCGGGCGCCTGTACCGGCTGGCACAGGCCCACTTCGCCGACCCCCGCGGTCGGGCGTGTCGCGCCCTCGGGCCAGGCTCCGCCCCGAGGTTCCGGAGCGATTCTGACCGCGCGGTGGGTCAAGGCGCCGATCGCACTACCGCGACCTGAACGCCGTGCGAGGGTGGTTGGCGGACGGGCCGCCAACCACCCTACGCCCGACTGTCCTACCGCCCGGAGGTTCGGCGAACGCCGAACACGAGCGACGAACTGTCGTTACGCAACCTGACTAGTATGCCGCACGACCGGCGGCGGGTCTAATCGGGGTTACCCAGCTCACTTGATGATCTTGGTGACGAACCCGGCGCCGACGGTGCGGCCACCCTCGCGGATCGCGAACTTGAGGTTCTCCTCCATGGCGATGGGCTGGATCAGCTTCACCGTCATGGTGGTGTTGTCACCCGGCATGACCATCTCGGTGCCCTCGGGGAGCGTGACGACACCGGTGACGTCCGTGGTCCGGAAGTAGAACTGCGGACGGTAGTTCTGGAAGAACGGGGTGTGCCGGCCGCCCTCCTCCTTGGAGAGGATGTAGACCGTCGCCTCGAACTCCGTGTGCGGGGTCGTGGTGCCCGGCTTGACGACCACCATGCCGCGCTCGACGTCCTCGCGCTTGATGCCACGCAGCAGCAGACCGACGTTCTCACCCGCGCGGGCCTCGTCGAGCAGCTTGCGGAACATCTCGATGCCGGTGCAGACCGTCCGCTGCGACTTCTCGCGGATACCGACGATCTCCACCTCCTCGTTCGGCTTGAGGATGCCGCGCTCCGCGCGACCGGTGACGACCGTGCCCCGACCGGTGATCGTGAAGACGTCCTCGATCGGCATCAGGAACGGCTTCTCGGTCTCGCGCTCCGGCTGCGGGATCGCGGTGTCGACGGCCGTCATCAGGTCCATCAGCTTGCCGGTCCACTCGGGGTCACCCTCGAGGGCCTTCAGCGCCGACACCCGCACGACCGGCAGGTCGTCACCCGGGTACTCCTGCGACGAGAGCAGCTCGCGGACCTCGAGCTCGACGAGCTCCAGGAGCTCCTCGTCGTCGACCATGTCGCTCTTGTTCAGCGCCACGACGATGTACGGCACGCCGACCTGGCGGGCCAGCAGCACGTGCTCGCGGGTCTGCGGCATCGGGCCGTCGGTCGCCGCCACCACCAGGATCGCGCCGTCCATCTGCGCGGCACCGGTGATCATGTTCTTGATGTAGTCGGCGTGACCGGGGCAGTCGACGTGCGCGTAGTGCCGCGCCTCGGTCTGGTACTCGACGTGCGCGATCGAGATCGTGATGCCGCGGGCCTTCTCCTCCGGCGCCTTGTCGATCTCGTCGAACGGCGTGTACGGGTTCAGGTCCGGGAACTGGTCGTGCAGGACCTTGGTGATGGCCGCCGTCAGCGTCGTCTTACCGTGGTCGATGTGACCAATGGTGCCGATGTTGACGTGCGGCTTAGTCCGCTCGAACTTCGCCTTCGCCACTGGTGTCCTCCTGTGGACTTCTTGGTTCGTACGCCCGGCGCGCCGGTCGGCGCTTAGGACTCTGTCGACAGCCTTTCCGGCCTGGCGGCCGGAGAGCTTGGTGGGTTCTGCGGCGGTGAAGCCTACAGGCCCGGTCTCACGCAACCCGACCGTGGTGGCCGCGGGCGGGAGCACCCTCCCGCGACCGTCCACGGATCATCAGCTCAGGTGAGTCACTCACCCGTCGCCTTGGCGATGATCTCCTTCGCCACGCTGGCCGGAACCTCGGCGTAGGAGTCGAACTGCATGCTGTAGCTAGCCCGGCCCTGGGTCTTCGACCGCAGGTCGCCGACGTAGCCGAACATCTCCGACAACGGCACCAGGGCGCGGACGACGCGGGCACCGCCGCGCTCCTCCATCGCCTGGATGATGCCACGGCGGGAGTTGAGGTCGCCGATGACGTCACCCATGTTCTCCTCCGGAGTGGTGACCTCAACGGCCATCATCGGCTCGAGCAGCGCCGGGTCGGCCTTGCGGGCCGCCTCCTTCAGCGCCATCGAACCGGCGATCTTGAACGCCATCTCGGACGAGTCGACCTCGTGGTACTGACCGTCCACCAGGGTCAGCTTGACACCCACCAGCGGGAAGCCGGCGAGAATGCCGTACTGCATGGCGTCCTGGGCGCCCGCGTCCACCGACGGGATGAACTCCCGGGGGATGCGGCCACCGGTGACGGCGTTCGCGAACTCGTAGGTCGGCGAGTCGTTGTCCAGCGGCAGCGGCTCCAGGCTGATGATCACCCGGGCGTACTGGCCGGAACCACCGGTCTGCTTCTTGTGGGTGTACTCGACCTTCTCCACCGGGCGGCGGATGGTCTCGCGGTACGCCACCTGCGGCTTACCGATGTTGGCCTCGACGTTGAACTCGCGGCGCATCCGGTCGACCAGGATGTCCAGGTGCAGCTCGCCCATGCCGGAGATGACCGTCTGGCCGGTCTCCTCGTCCAGCTTGACGCGGAAGGTCGGGTCCTCCTCGGCCAGCCGCTGGATGGCGGTGCTGAGCTTCTCCTGGTCAGCCTTGGTCTTCGGCTCGATGGCGACCTCGATGACCGGCTCCGGGAAGGTCATCGACTCCAGGATGACCGGGTTCGCCGGGTCGCACAGGGTGTCACCGGTGGTGGTCTGCTTGAGACCCTGCACCGCGATGATGTCGCCAGCCTTGGCGGAGCTGCGCTCCTCCCGCTTGTTGGCGTGCATCTGGTAGATCTTGCCGATCCGCTCCTTGCGGTCCTTGGTGGAGTTGACCACCTGGGACCCGGACTCGACCACGCCCGAGTAGACCCGGACGTAGGTGAGCTTGCCGAGGTGCTTGTCGGTCTGGATCTTGAACGCCAGGCCGGAGAACGGCTCCGTGGTGGACGGCTTCCGCTGCAGCGGGGTCTCGCCGTCGGTCGCGGTGCCCTCGATCGCCGGGATGTCCAGCGGCGACGGCAGGAAGTCGACCACGGCGTCGAGCATCGGCTGGACGCCCTTGTTCTTGAACGCGGAGCCGCAGAGCACCGGGTTGGCCTTGCCGGCGATGGTGGCGCGCCGGATGGCGGCCTTGATCTCCTCGACGGAGATCTCCTCGCCCTCCAGGTACTTCTCCATCACCGAGTCGTCGACGTCGGCCAGGGTCTCCATCAGCTTCTCGCGCCACTCGGCCGCGGAGTCGGCCAGCTCGGCCGGGATCTCCTCGATCGCGTAGTCCTCACCCTTCTGGGTCTCCCCGCGCCAGGTGAGGGCGCGCATGCCGATCAGGTCGACGACGCCGATGTGGTCGCCCTCGAGCCCGATCGGGATCTGCAGCACGAGCGGGGTCGCGTTGAGCCGGTCGATCATCATCTGCACGCAGCGGAAGAAGTCGGCGCCGGTCCGGTCGAGCTTGTTGACGAAGCACATCCGGGGGACGTTGTACTTGTCCGCCTGCCGCCAGACGTTCTCCGTCTGGGGCTCCACGCCGGCGACACCGTCGTAGACCGCGACCGCACCGTCCAGCACCCGCAGCGACCGCTCCACCTCGACCGTGAAGTCGACGTGACCGGGCGTGTCGATGATCTGGATCGTGTGGCCCTTCCACTCGCACTTGGTGGCGGCGGAAGTGATGGTGATACCGCGCTCCTGCTCCTGCTCCATCCAGTCCATGACGGCAGCGCCCTCGTGGACCTCACCGATCTTGTACGTGATACCGGTGTAGAACAGGATCCGCTCGGTGGTAGTGGTCTTACCGGCATCGATGTGCGCCATGATGCCGATGTTGCGTACGTTGGCGAGCGCGTCTGCGGCGGCCACTTCAATCCCTACTTATCGTCGTCTCGACTCAACTGGTGGCGGTTCCGGCGCCGCAGCGGCGCCGGAACCCGGGTGTTACCAGCGGTAGTGCGCGAAGGCCTTGTTGGACTCGGCCATCTTGTGCGTGTCCTCGCGCCGCTTGACGGCGGCACCGAGGCCGTTGCTCGCGTCCAGCAGCTCGTTCATCAGCCGCTCGACCATGGTCTTCTCGCGCCGGGCGCGGGAGTAGGTGACCAGCCAGCGCAGGCCCAGGGTGGTCGCCCGGGCCGGACGGACCTCGACCGGCACCTGGTAGGTGGCGCCACCGACACGACGGCTGCGCACCTCGAGGGTCGGCTTGACGTTGTCCATCGCCCGCTTCAGGGTGACGACCGGGTCGGTGCCGGACTTCTCGCGGCAGCCCTCGAGGGCCGCGTACACGATGCTCTCGGCGAGCTGGCGCTTGCCGCGCAGCAGGATCTTGTTGACCAACTGGGTGACCAGCGGCGAGTTGTACACCGGGTCAGCGACCAGCGGCCGCCGCGGAGCGGGTCCCTTACGCGGCATGTCAGCTCTTCTCCTTCTTCGCGCCGTAACGGCTGCGCGCCTGCTTGCGGTTACGGACACCCTGGGTGTCCAGCGAACCGCGGACGATCTTGTAACGCACGCCGGGGAGGTCCTTCACCCGGCCGCCGCGGACGAGCACGATCGAGTGCTCCTGCAGGTTGTGGCCGACACCCGGGATGTAGGCGGTCACCTCGATCTGGCTGCTGAGCTTGACACGAGCGACCACGCCGCGCCGCTGAGGGGAACCCTTCAGCGCCGGGGTCTTGGTCTTGCTCGTCTTCGCCTGGCGGCCCTTTCGGACCAGCTGCTGGATCGTGGGCACCGGGTTTCTCCGCTCCCTTCGGCCGCAGTTGTTGCGGCCGCGCCGTCTGCCGTAGCCGACCTGATGATCGACCCTCTTACCTTCCGACCAGGGCCCCGCAGGGAGGTCCCGGCACCCGCGGTCGGGCGTGTCGCCCAGATCACGGTCCCGGTGCGGACGCGCGCGCTCGTACCGGGGTCTGTCACCGGCACACGGCTCTCCGCGCGCCGGGTCTTCTGGCTCTGTCGTGCTGCCGGCCGCTCTCCGGCTCACCGGAACCAGCGCACGCACGAGTTGCCCGGGCTGGCCCGGGCACAAGGGGAAAGAGTACCTACCACAGCCGCGCAGGTCAAAACGGAATGGCTCGCCCGGCCGTGTCACCGCCCGTGGATCGTTCCGTCGTGCCCGCCCGCCCGTGATGGGCACCTACAGACACAAGTGTACCGGCTTCTCCGCGACGCGGCCCGTCGGCCCCGGGTCGGCCGGTCCCACCCGGTGGGCACCACTGCCCCGACACGGACGTCGTCCGCTCGCAAAGCGGTCGCCTACCCCCGATCGGGACGAGTCCGGACACCAGGCCCGGTCGCGCTCAACCACGCCCGCAGCGCCCGGCCGGCGTTGCGCGGTGGCCGGCGCCCGGTCACCGGTCGGCTCAGCCGAACGACAGCAGCACCGCCAGCGCCAGCCCGAGCAGGCTGAGCCCCAGCCCCGACGCGCCGCAACTGATCCCCGCCAGCGCCAGGCCGCGGCCGGTGAAGCGGACGGCGGGCGGCGCCGCCGGACGGCGGATCTGCCGCAGGCCGAGCAGGCCGGCCACCGCCGCGCCCGCTCCGGCCAGCACGCCGAGCACGGTGAACGCGCCGGAGGCCCAGACGCCGCCGGCGGACGCCCCGGCCGCGCCGAAGCAGATGACCAGCACCGAGACTCCGATCGCGGCGATCCCGGCCACCAGCGAGCCCACCGCCAGGCCCGAGGTGACCGGTGGCACGTCGAGGTGCACCACGGCGAACGGCGTGCCGGGCACCGCGTCCACCCGCCGGGGCGGGCGGGGCGTCTCCCGGGACGGCGGGGGCAGGGCCGGCCCGGCGCCCGGCTGAGCGGCCCGACCCGGCGACCCCCACGCGCCGGGGTACGGCTGGCCCGCCGGCGCTGGCCAGCCGGAGACCGGCCGACCGGCCGGGGCACCCCACGGAGTCGCCGACGGCTGACCCGACGGAGACCCCCACGGGCCGCCGGACGGCTGGTCCGCCGGCGATCCCCACGAACTCCCGGACGGTTGACCCGACGCTGCGCCCCACGGGCTGACCGGCGGCTGGCCGGCCGGAGACCCCCACGGGCGCACCGCCGGAGCGCCACCGGCCGGCGGCCGGTCCGGCGCCGGGGCGGCCGCGCCGGGCGGCGGGCCCGCCGGCCACGCCGGCATGGGGGCGTGTTCCGCGGGCGGGGACGACGGCTGCGCCGCCTCCGGGGTGCCCGGCGGCGAGGACGGGGCGGACGGATAGCCGGCGGGCGGGGCCGACGGCGGCGAGGACGGGGCGGACGGATAGCCGGCGGGTGGGGCCGACGGCGGCGCGCCGCCGGGCACGGAATCGGGGCGGGCCCACTCGCTGCCGGTGGCCGGCGCGGCGTCCGCGCCGCCGGGCTGCCCGGGGTCACCGCCCGTGGGGCGCGCCGGTTCCGTCACGAACTCCTCCTGTCGGCCGTCGCCGTCCACCGCCGCGCGACGGACCACGCCAGGCTACCGCCGCGGCCCCGGCCGGCCGCGCCCGGCGGAGCTGTTCCCTCGCCGGCGTCAGTCCACGTTCGGCGCGAAGTCCTGCCCGAAGGGCGCGTCGGCCAGCCGGACCACACCGACCACCACCGCGGCCACCAGGCTGACCGCGACCAGCACCAGGCCCGTCCAGGCCAGCCGCTCCCCCCGGCGCAGCCAGGCCGCGCCGGTGAGGAACCCGCCCGAGGCGTACGCCTCCCGGCGCGCCTGCCGGGCCAGTTGGAGCGCCACCGTGGCCGGCACCACCCCGCCCACGAAGAGGCCGGTGAGCGCGCCGATCAGCCCCAGCGCGAAGACCGCCCTGGCCTTGGTGGCCCGGGCCGGGTCCGGGTCGAGCGGGTGGCGCAGCGGCTGCGGGGCGACGGGCACCTGCCCGGGTGCGGTCGTCATGTCACCATCATGCCCCGGCGACCCGCCACCGGCAGGGCACTCCCCCGGTCCGGACACGACGAGGCCCCCGGCGACTGCCGGGGGCCTCGTACGTTCGTGCGGACTAGCGGTACGACCCGAAGTCGAAGTCGTCCAGCGGGACCGCCTGGCCGCTGGCCGGCCCGAAGCCGTAGTCGGTCTCCGGGTAGCCGGTCATCGAGTAGACCTTGGCCTTCGCCTCCTCGGTCGGCTCGACCCGGACGTTGCGGTACTTGCTGATGCCGGTACCGGCCGGGATGAGCTTACCGATGATCACGTTCTCCTTGAGGCCGATCAGCGAGTCGCTGCGGGCGTGGATCGCCGCGTCCGTCAGCACCCGGGTGGTCTCCTGGAAGGAGGCCGCCGACAGCCAGGAATCCGTGGCCAGCGAAGCCTTGGTGATACCCATCAGCACCGGGCGACCGGCGGCGGGCTCGCCGCCCTCGGAGACGAGTCGGCGGTTCTCCGACTCGAACAGCGCCCGGTCGACCAGCACACCCGGCAGGAACTCGGTCGAGCCGGAGTCGATGACCGTCACCCGCTTGAGCATCTGGCGGATGATGATCTCGATGTGCTTGTCGTGGATGAGCACACCCTGCGAGCGGTAGACCTCCTGGACCTCCTGGGTCAGGTGGACCTGGACCGCGCGCGGGCCGAGGATGCGCAGCAGCTCGTGCGGGTCGATGGTGCCCTCGGTGAGCTTCTCGCCGACCTCGACGTGATCGCCGTCGTGGGCCCGCAGCCGGACCCGCTTGGAGATCTTGTCGTAGACGATCTCGTCGCTGCCGTCGTCCGGCACCACGATGATCTTCCGCGACCGCTCGCCGTCCTCGATCCGGATCCGGCCGGGGGTGTCGGCGATAGGCGCCTTACCCTTCGGGACCCGGGCCTCGAAGATCTCCTGGACACGCGGCAGACCCTGGGTGATGTCCTCACCCGCGACACCACCGGTGTGGAAGGTACGCATCGTCAGCTGCGTACCCGGCTCACCGATCGACTGGGCGGCGATGATGCCGACCGCCTCGCCGACGTCCACGGTCTTGCCGGTCGGCAGCGAGCGGCCGTAGCACGCACCGCAGACGCCCAGCTTCGACTCGCAGGTGAGCACGCTGCGCACCCGGACCGTCTCCACCCCGGCGGCGACGATCTTGTCAACCAGGATCGAGTTGATGTCCGCGCCCCGCTCGGCGACGACGGTGCCGTCCGGCCCCTTGATGTCGTCGGCCAGGGTACGGGCGTGCACGCTGGTCTCCGCGTGCTCGTGCACGATGAGCCGGCCGTCCTCGGTGCGCTGGCCGATCTGCATCGGGATCGCCCGGTCGGTGCCGCAGTCCTCCTCGCGGATGATCACGTCCTGCGAGACGTCCACCAGACGACGGGTCAGGTAACCCGAGTCGGCGGTACGCAGGGCGGTGTCGGCGAGACCCTTGCGGGCACCGTGCGTGGAGATGAAGTACTCCAGCACGGACAGACCCTCCCGGTAGCTGGCCTTGATCGGCCGCGGGATGATCTCACCCTTGGGGTTGGCCACCAGACCACGGATCGCCGCGATCTGCCGGAGCTGGAGCAGGTTACCGCGGGCACCCGAGTTGATCATCTTCCACAGCGGGTTCTCCTGCGGCAGCGCGGTGTCCATCTCCTTGGCGACCTCGTTGGTCGCCTTGGTCCAGATCTCGATGAGCTCGCCGCGGCGCTCCTCGGCGGTCATCAGACCACGCTGGTACTGCTTGTCGATCCGGTCGGCTTCCTTCTCGTACCGCTCCAGGATCTCCGCCTTGCGCGGCGGAGCGATGACGTCCTCCATGCCGATCGTCACGCCGGACCAGGTGGCCCAGTGGAAGCCGGCCTCCTTGAGCCCGTCCAGGGTGGCCGCCAGGGCCACCTTGGGGAAGCGCTCGGCGAGGTCGTTGACGATCGCGGAGAGCTGACCCTTGCGGATCTCGTAGTTCACGAAGCGGTAGCCCTGCGGCAGCGTCTCGTTGAACAGCACCCGGCCGAGGGTGGTCTCCACGGTCAGCGCCTCGCCCTCGACCCAGCCCTCCGGGGCGGTCCACGGCTCGGCACCGGCGCCGTTGTCGACCCCGACCACGCCGCGCAGCCGGATCTTCACCGGAGCCTGCAGGTGCAGCTCGCCGTTGTCGTACGCCATCCGCGCCTCGGCGTCCGAGCTGAACGCCCGGCCCGCACCCTTCTCGTCGGGCGTGAGGTGGGTGAGGTGGTAGAGGCCGATGACCATGTCCTGGGTGGGCATGGTGACCGGCTTGCCGTCGGCCGGCTTGAGGATGTTGTTCGACGACAGCATCAGGATCCGCGCCTCGGCCTGGGCCTCGGCGGACAGCGGCACGTGCACCGCCATCTGGTCACCGTCGAAGTCGGCGTTGAACGCGGTGCAGACCAGCGGGTGGATCTGGATGGCCTTGCCCTCGACCAGCTGCGGCTCGAAGGCCTGGATGCCCAGCCGGTGCAGGGTCGGCGCCCGGTTGAGCAGCACCGGGTGCTCGCCGATGACCTCTTCCAGCACGTCCCACACGACCGGCCGCTGCCGCTCGACCATCCGCTTGGCGGACTTGATGTTCTGCGCGTGGTTGAGGTCGACCAGCCGCTTCATCACGAACGGCTTGAACAGCTCCAGCGCCATCTGCTTGGGCAGGCCGCACTGGTGCAGCTTGAGCTTCGGGCCGACCACGATGACCGAACGGCCGGAGTAGTCGACGCGCTTGCCCAGCAGGTTCTGCCGGAACCGGCCCTGCTTGCCCTTGAGCATGTCGGAGAGCGACTTGAGCGGGCGGTTGCCCGGGCCGGTGACCGGCCGGCCGCGGCGGCCGTTGTCGAACAGCGCGTCGACGGCCTCCTGCAGCATCCGCTTCTCGTTGTTCACGATGATCTCGGGCGCGCCGAGGTCGATCAGCCGCTTGAGCCGGTTGTTCCGGTTGATCACCCGGCGGTACAGGTCGTTCAGGTCGGAGGTCGCGAAGCGACCACCGTCGAGCTGCACCATCGGGCGCAGGTCCGGCGGGATGACCGGGACGCAGTCCAGCACCATGCCGAGCGGCGAGTTGCGGGTGTTGAGGAACGCCGCGACGACCTTGAGCCGCTTGAGCGCGCGGATCTTCCGCTGCCCCTTGCCGGAGCGGATGGTCTCCCGCAGGCTCTCCGCCTCGGCGTCGAGGTCCATGTTCTGGACCAGCGCCTTGATGGCCTCCGCGCCCATGCCGCCGGTGAAGTACTCACCGAACCGGTCCCGCAGCTCGCGGTAGAGCAGCTCGTCGGTGACCAGCTGCTTCGGCTCCAGCTTGCGGAAGGTGTCCAGCACCTCGTCCAGGCGGTCGATCTCGCGCTGGGCCCGGTCGCGGATCTGGCGCATCTCGCGCTCTCCGCCCTCCTTGACCTTGCGCCGGACGTCCGCCTTGGCACCCTCGGCCTCCAGCTCGGCCAGGTCGGCCTCGAGCTTGGCGGCCCGCTTCTCGATCTCCGAGTCGCGGCTGTTCTCGGCCTGCCGCTTCTCGGCCAGGATCTCGTTCTCGATGGTCGAGAGGTCGCGGTGACGCGCCTCGGCGTCCACGCTGGTCACGACGTACGAGGCGAAGTAGATGATCTTCTCGAGATCCTTGGGGGCGAGGTCCAGCAGGTAGCCCAGCCGGCTCGGCACGCCCTTGAAGTACCAGATGTGGGTCACCGGAGCGGCCAGCTCGATGTGCCCCATCCGCTCGCGACGGACCTTGGACCGGGTCACCTCGACGCCGCAGCGCTCGCAGATGATGCCCTTGAACCGGACCCGCTTGTACTTACCGCAGTAGCACTCCCAGTCCCGCTGCGGACCGAAGATCTTCTCGCAGAAGAGCCCGTCCTTTTCCGGCTTCAGGGTGCGGTAGTTGATCGTCTCAGGCTTCTTGACCTCGCCGTGGGACCACTGACGGATGTCGTCGGCGGTGGCGAGGCCGATACGCAGCTCGTCGAAGAAGTTGACGTCGAGCACTATGTCCCCTATGTCGTCGTCTGTACTGCTAGCTAGTGGGTGGGGTCGGGAGCCGGCGAGCCGGCTCCCGACCGCTCACCTCAGACCTCTTCGACCGAGCTCGGCTCGCGCCGGGACAGGTCGATGCCCAGCTCCTCCGCGGCCCGGAACACCTCGTCGTCGGTCTCGCGCATCTCCAGGGCCACACCGTCGCTGGAGAGCACCTCGACGTTGAGGCACAGCGACTGCAGCTCCTTGAGCAGCACCTTGAACGACTCCGGGATGCCCGGCTCGGGGATGTTCTCGCCCTTGACGATGGCCTCGTAGACCTTCACCCGGCCGAGGACGTCGTCGGACTTGATGGTCAGCAGCTCCTGCAGGGCGTAGGCGGCGCCGTACGCCTGCATGGCCCAGCACTCCATCTCACCGAAGCGCTGGCCACCGAACTGCGCCTTACCACCCAGCGGCTGCTGCGTGATCATCGAGTACGGGCCGGTCGACCGGGCGTGGATCTTGTCGTCGACCAGGTGGTTGAGCTTCAGGATGTAGATGTAGCCGACCGCGATCGGGTCCGGCAGCGGCTCGCCGGAGCGGCCGTCGAACAGCTGCGCCTTGCCGCTGGAGCCGATCAGCTGCTTGCCGTCCCGGTTGGGCAGCGTCGACGCGAGCAGACCGGAGATCTCCTCCTCGCGGGCACCGTCGAAGACCGGCGTGGCCACGTTGGTGTCCGGCTCGGACTCGTGCGCGTCGATCGACCGGAGCTGACGCTTCCAGTCCGTGTCGTCACCGTCGACGCTCCAACCGGTCTTGGCCACCCAGCCGAGGTGCGTCTCCAGCACCTGGCCGATGTTCATCCGGCTCGGCACACCCAGCGGGTTGAGCACGATGTCGACCGGGGTGCCGTCCTCCAGGAACGGCATGTCCTCGATAGGCAGGATCTTCGAGATGACGCCCTTGTTGCCGTGGCGGCCGGCGAGCTTGTCACCGTCCTGGATCTTCCGCTTCTGGGCGACGTAGACCCGGACCAGCTCGTTGACGCCCGGCGGCAGCTCGTCGCCGTCCTCGCGGGAGAAGGTACGCACGCCGATGACCGTGCCGGTCTCACCGTGCGGCACCTTCAACGAGGTGTCCCGGACCTCACGCGCCTTCTCACCGAAGATCGCGCGGAGCAGCCGCTCCTCCGGGGTCAGCTCGGTCTCACCCTTGGGCGTGACCTTGCCGACCAGGATGTCGCCGGGGACCACCTCGGCGCCGATCCGGATGATGCCGCGCTCGTCGAGGTCGGCGAGCATCTCCTCGCTGACGTTCGGGATGTCGCGGGTGATCTCCTCCGGACCCAGCTTGGTGTCCCGGGCGTCGACCTCGTGCTCCTCGATGTGGATCGAGGTGAGCACATCCTGCTGCACGAGGCGCTGCGACAGGATGATCGCGTCCTCGTAGTTGTGCCCCTCCCAGGTCATGAACGCCACGAGCAGGTTGCGCCCGAGCGCCATCTCGCCCTCGTCGGTGCACGGACCGTCGGCGATGACCTGGCCGGCCTCGACGCGGTCGCCCTCGAAGACCACCGGCTTCTGGTTGACGCAGGAGCCGGCGTTGGAGCGGCGGAACTTGTGCAGCAGGTACGTCCGGCGGTGGCCGTCGTCCTGGTGGACGGTGATGTAGTCGGCGCAGAGGTCCTCGATGACGCCACCGACCTCGGCGACCACCACGTCACCGGCGTCGACCGCGGCACGGTACTCCATGCCCGTGCCGACCAGCGGCGCCTCGGCCTTGACCAGCGGCACCGCCTGGCGCTGCATGTTCGCGCCCATCAGCGCCCGGTTGGCGTCGTCGTGCTCAAGGAACGGGATCATCGCGGTCGCGACCGAGGTCATCTGCCGCGGCGAGACGTCCATGTAGTCCACGGCCGCCGGCGGGACGTCCTCGGTCTCGCCGCCCTTACGGCGGACCAGGACGCGGTCCTCGGCGAAGGTGCCGTCCGCCTTCAGCGGCGCGTTGGCCTGCGCCTTGACGAAGCGGTCCTCCTCGTCCGCGGTCAGGTAGTCGATCTGGTCGGTGACCCGACCGTCGACGACCTTCCGGTACGGCGTCTCGATGAAGCCGAACGGGTTGACCCGGGCGAAGGTGGACAGCGCGCCGATCAGACCGATGTTCGGGCCTTCCGGCGTCTCGATCGGGCACATCCGGCCGTAGTGGGACGGGTGCACGTCGCGGACCTCGAAGCCGGCCCGCTCCCGGGACAGACCGCCCGGGCCGAGCGCGCTCAGCCGGCGCCGGTGGGTCAGGCCCGCCAGCGGGTTGGTCTGGTCCATGAACTGGGACAGCTGCGAGGTGCCGAAGAACTCCTTGATCGCCGCCACCACCGGGCGGATGTTGATCAGGGTCTGCGGCGTGATCGCCTCGACGTCCTGGGTGGTCATCCGCTCGCGGACGACCCGCTCCATCCGGGACAGGCCCACCCGGACCTGGTTCTGGATGAGCTCGCCCACGGTACGCAGGCGCCGGTTGCCGAAGTGGTCGATGTCGTCGGCCTCGTAGCCCTCCTCACCGGCGTGCAGCCGGCAGAGGTACTCCACGGTGGCGACGATGTCGTCCTCGGTGAGCGTGCCGGTGGTGATCGGCACGTCCAGCTGGAGCTTCTTGTTGAACTTGTAACGACCGACCTTGGCGACGTCGTACCGCTTCGGGTTGAAGAAGAGGTTGTCGAGCAGGGTCTGGGCGTTCTCACGGGTCGGCGGCTCGCCAGGGCGCAGCTTGCGGTAGATGTCGAGCAGCGCCTCGTCCTGGCCGGCGATGTGGTCCTTCTCGAGCGTGGTCATCATCAGCTCGGACCAGCCGAACCGCTCACGGATCTGCTCGGCCGACCATCCGATGGCCTTGAGCAGGACCGTGACGGCCTGCCGGCGCTTGCGGTCGATGCGGACGCCGACCGTGTCGCGCTTGTCGATGTCGAACTCCAGCCAGGCACCCCGGCTCGGGATGACCTTGACGCTGGAGAGGTCGCGGTCGGAGGTCTTGTCCGGCTGCTTGTCGAAGTAGACGCCCGGGGACCGGACGAGCTGGCTGACCACGACGCGCTCGGTGCCGTTGATGATGAAGGTGCCCTTCGGCGTCATCATCGGGAAGTCACCCATGAACACCGTCTGGCTCTTGATCTCGCCGGTGGTGTTGTTGGTGAACTCCGCGGTCACGAAGAGCGGCGCGCAGTAGGTGAGGTCCTTCTCCTTGCACTCCTCGATCGAGGCCTTCACCTCGTCGAAGCGCGGGGCCGAGAAGGAGAGCGACATGGTGCCGGAGAAGTCCTCAATGGGACTGATCTCGTCGAGGATCTCCGCGAGACCCGAGCGTGCGTGCGGGTCGTCCGCCGACCGGCCCTGCCAAGCCTCGTTGCCGACGAGCCAGTCGAAGGACTCGTTCTGGATGGCGAGGAGGTTGGGGACCTCGAGGTGTTCGGTGATCCTGCCGAATGAAACTCGGCGGGGAGCGAAAGCGCTCGACGTACGACTGGTCTTCGCAGGGCGGGAAGCTGCCAAGATGCGTCCTTCCGAGGACCGGTGCTGCAGAACGGCTGGTACGCGTGCACTCCAATGACCCCACCAGAAATATCCGCAAACGGACATTTCCGAGCAGGGGTCAAGTCGGAAGGCAGCGCAAACTAGCAGTGTAGCCGAGAGGCTAACCGCTGTCCAGCCCACCCCGCAGGTCGTCGCGGAACGTGCCTCGGGACCCTGTAACCGGGTCGCACCGGGCCGCTCGGAACGCAACGTTCCCGCCGGGCCGCTCAGGTGCCGCGGCCGATGGTGTCGCCGCTGCCATTACCCAAGTGGTGGCCGTTGCAAGCGCGGAAGGTCTTGCTGGTGTCAGCGTGCCTGGCAGCCCGGTGCCGCGTCAAGGGCCGGTCCCCGGGTCGCGTGTCTTTCCCACCGACGGACTACCGACAGGCGGCGCCGGCCGGTCCGGCGCCGGGCGACGGACGCCCTGCTCACGCCGCTGCCGGCCGGGGCACCAACACGGCGGGCGGCGATCCGTTCCCGGATCACCGCCCGCCGCGACGCGGTGTGCCCCGGCTCACGTGAGCCGGACGCGCGCCTGGTCGTACCTCAGATCACTTGAGGGTGACCTTGGCGCCCTCGCCCTCGAGCTTGGCCTTGGCCTTCTCCGCGGTCTCCTTGTTGGCCTTCTCCAGGACCGGCTTCGGCGCGGCCTCGACCAGGTCCTTGGCCTCCTTGAGGCCCAGGCCGGTCAGCTCGCGCACGACCTTGATGACCTGGATCTTCTTGCCGCCGTCAGCCTCGAGGATGACGTCGAACTCGTCCTTCTCCTCCTCGACCGGGGCGGCGGCACCCGGGGCACCCGGGGCAGCGGCCACCGCGACCGGAGCCGCGGCGGTGACCTCGAAGGTCTCCTCGAACTGCTTCACGAACTCGGAGAGCTCGATCAGCGTCATCTCCTTGAACGCGTCGAGCAGCTCGTCGGTGCTGAGCTTCGCCATGTCTGGCGTCCTTTCCAACTGGATCTACAAAGACTGAACTGGGTACGCCGGGAGGCCTCAGGCCGCCTCGGCGCCCTCCTTCTCGCGCTTGTCCGCCAGGGCGGCCGCCGCACGGGCGGCCTTCGAGAGCGGAGCCTGGAACAGGGCCGCGGCCTTGCTCAGGTTGCCCTTCATCGCGCCGGCCAGCTTGGCCAGCAGCACCTCACGGGACTCCAGGTCGGCGAGCTTCGTGACCTCGGCCGCGGAAATGGCCTTGCCCTCGAAGACACCGCCCTTGATGACGAGCTTCGGGTTGGCCTTCGCGAAGTCGCGAAGCCCCTTCGCCGCCTCGACGACGTCGCCCGAAACGAAAGTCAGCGCGGTAGGACCGGTGAACAGCTCGTCGAGGCCGGAGATGCCCGCGTCCGTCGCGGCACGCTTGGCCAGCGTGTTCTTCGCGACCGTGTAGGTGGTCTCCTTGCCGAGCGAGCGCCGCAGCTGGGTGAGCTGGGAAACCGTCAGACCGCGGTACTCGGTCAGCACCGTGGCACCCGCGTTCCGGAAGCTCTCGGTCAGCTCAGCGACGGCCGTGGCCTTGTCGGCCCGGATCGGCTTGTCCGCCATGTCCCTCCTCTCTCGTTGCTCGAGGCTGGTCACCGTCGGGCAGCGGAGCTGTCGACGGTGGCGGAGGCGACACGACAACGAGAAAAGCCCCGGCGCAGGGCGCACGGGGCGAGGGCCGGCGGGCGCGCACACGGTCGGCGGACCATGCTGCACTGCCGATTTTCGCTTGCCGCCCTGCGCGGGTCGCCCGTCATCGCGGGACCTTCGACCGTGCCGAGGCACGGTGACCAGCGGTCTCTGGGTGGAACTTCGCGGCCAAGGTTACGCGACCCGCCCGGCGACCGCCAAATCGGCCCCCGGTGGCCCGGCTCACTCCCCCGCCCACCCCGCCCCCGGCCGAGCCGGCGCCCGACCGCGGTCAGGATCGGGACCGGTGCCGCCCGGCCCGTCCAGCCCGCGCCGACCGCCGTCAGGGCCGGGACCGGCGCCGCCAGGAGTAGCCGGCGAGGGCGAGCGCGCTCCACGCCGCCGCCCAGCCGGTGAGCGCGGCGCCGGTCGGCAGGGTCAGGTCGCCGGCGACGGCCCGGGCGGTGGCCATCACCGGTGGCGCCAGCCAGGGGGCGACCGAGCCGGTCAGGCCGAGGACGACGGCGCCGACCCCGCCGACCGCCAGCACCGCGACGCCGTACCCGGCGCTGCCCGTACTGGCCCGGCTGGCCAGCGCGCCGAGCGCCACCGCCGCCGGTACGACCAGCAGGTGCACCCAGGCGCCCAGGGTGACGCCCAGCACCACCGACCGGTCCCCCGGCTCGACCGGGCCGGTGACCCCGCCGACCAGCCAGGGGAAGACCAGCGCGACGGCCACCGTGCCGAACGCCGCCACGCTCGCCGCCAGCAGCCCGGCCACCTCCTCGCCCCGGACGCCGGCCAGCACCCGGGCCAGCCGGCGCTGCCCGTCCGGCTCCACGTCCAGCAGCACCTTGGTCTGCCAGGCGAGCACCGGGAAGAGCACCGCCGCCGAGACGCCGTACGCCTCCGCCGGCTGCGCCCGGCCACCGCCGTAGAGGACGCCGAGCGCCACCAGGCCGGCGAGCACCGGGGCGAGCGCCCGGCCGGTCCGCAGGAAGCCGGCCAGCCGCAGCCGGACCAGCGCGATCATCGGACCACCTCGCCCGGCTCGCCAGCCGCCGCTGCCGCCGAACCGGCCGCCGCACCGCCGGGCCGGGCACCGGCCACATCGCGACCATGATCCGTCGACCCGGGCTCGCTGTCGGCCGTCACGGAGCCGGCGGGCGACCCGTCCGGTCCCGGTTCACCGGCCGCCCCGGCGGGTCGTCCGGACCGGGCGGATGCGGCGTCGGGGCGTACCCGCAGGATGTGGTGACCCTCGGCGCGCAACCGGGCGACGGTGCCGGCGACCCGCGCGGCCGGCACCGCGACCTCGACCACCGCCATCCCCGCGGCGGACGACGGCGCCTCCTCGGTGACCGTGCCGTCGGCCACCGTCCAGTGCCGCGCGCCGGGCAGCCGCACGGTCTCCCCTCGGTGGTCGCTGACCAGCACCGACCCGCCCGTGCCGAGCACCTCGTCGATCACCGCCGGGACCAGGTCCCGGGTGGCCGCGTCCAGGCCCTCCCAGGGCTCGTCGAGGACCAGCAGGCCGGGCGGGCGGAGCATCGCCTGGGCCAGGCCGACCTTCTGCGCGGTGCCCTTGGACAACTCCGCCAGCCGGACCGCGCGGAACGCGGCCAGCCCGAGCCGGGAGGTCCAGTCGGTCACCGCCCGGCCGGCGGCCGCGGCGTCGAGGCCGGCGACCCGTGCCATGCCGGTCAGGTAGCGCTCCACGGTGAAGGGCTGGTCGGCGGGAAAGCGCTCCGGGACCCAGCCGACCCGCCGCGGGCGGTCGGTCACCCGACCCCGGACCGGCCGCAGCACCCCGGCCGCGATCTGCAGCAGGGTGGACTTCCCGGCGCCGTTGCGGCCGAGCACCACCACGACCTCACCCGGACCGATCCGCGCATCCACACCCCGCAGCACCCACGGCCCCCGCCGGCGGTACCGCAACCAGACGTTCTCCAGCCGCATGCCGCGAGCCTGCCACAGCCGGACGAACGGCAGGGGCCCCGCCACGAGTCGTGGCGGGGCCCCTGCGCGGGAGTCGTGCTCAGCCCTCGGCCGGGGCCTCGTGGAGGTTCTTCACCAGCTTCGGGTCGACCGGGACACCCGGGCCCATGGTGGTGGTGAGGGTGACCTTCTTGAGGTACGTGCCCTTGGCCGCCGACGGCTTGGCGCGGAGCACCTCGTCGAGGACGGCGGCGTAGTTGTCCACCAGCTGGGTCTCGGAGAACGAGGCCTTGCCGATGATCAGGTGCAGGTTGGAGTGCTTGTCCACCCGGAAGGTGATCTTGCCGCCCTTGATGTCCTGCACCGCCTTGGTGACGTCCATGGTCACCGTGCCGGTCTTCGGGTTCGGCATGAGACCGCGCGGGCCCAGGATCCGCGCGATCCGGCCGATCTTGGCCATCTGGTCCGGCGTGGCGATCGCCGCGTCGAAGTCGAGCCAACCGCCCTGAATCCGGGCGACCAGCTCGTCGGTGCCCACCTCGTCGGCACCCGCCGCGGCGGCCTCTTCGGCCTTCGCGCCGGCGGCGAAGACGATCACGCGGGCGGTCTTACCGGTGCCGTGCGGCAGGTTGACCGTGCCGCGGACCATCTGGTCCGCCTTGCGGGGGTCGACGCCGAGGCGCATGGCGACCTCGACCGTGGCGTCGAACTTGACGTTGGTGGTCTCCTTGGCCAGCTTCACGGCCTCGGCGGGGGTGTAGAGCTTGGACCGGTCGATGACGTCGGCGGCCTTGCGGTAGCTCTTGCTGCGCTGCATGTTCTGGTTACTCCTGTGGTCTCTGGCGGGCCGCGTCACCGCGTGCCCTCCCACGATCCGTTCGGGTCTGTGCTGGCCGACGTCAGTCGTTGACGACGATGCCCATCGACCGGGCGGTGCCGGCGATGATCTTCTCAGCCTGGTCGAGGTCGTTGGCGTTGAGGTCAGCCATCTTCTTCTCGGCGATCTCGCGCAGCTGGGCGCGGGTGACCGAGCCGACCTTGTCCTTCTGCGGGACGCCGGAGCCCTTCTGCACGCCGGCGGCCTTGATCAGCAGGCGGGCGGCGGGCGGGGTCTTCAGCACGAAGGTGAAGGTCCGGTCCTCGTACACGCTGATCTCGGCGGGGACGATGTCGCCCCGCTGGGACTCGGTCTGCGCGTTGTAGGACTTGCAGAACTCCATGATGTTCACGCCGTGCTGGCCGAGCGCGGGGCCGACCGGCGGCGCCGGGGTGGCCTGGCCCGCCGGCAGCTGAAGCGTGAACGTCTTGACGAGCTTCTTCTTCGGAGGCATGTCTCTTCCTGGGGCTTGGAACTGGGATTTTCGCCGGCCTGCGGGCGCGCACGGTCAGCGCGGTGCGGACAGCCGACGTTCTAGGGTAGCGCAGCCGTCCACCACCCTCCCGGCCGAGGTCCGGCGGGCGGCGAGACGACGCACCGGCGGCCGGCCGGGAGGCCCACCGCCGGTGCGGAGGTACGTCAGATCTTGGCGACCTGGTTGAAGTTCAGCTCCACCGGCGTCTCCCGGCCGAAGATCGACACCAGCACCTTGAGCTTCTGCTGGTCGGCGTTGATCTCGCTGATCGTCGCCGGCAGCGAGGCGAAGGCGCCGTCGGTGACGGTGACCGAGTCGCCGACCTCGAAGTCGAGGACCTTGACCTCGGGCTTGGCCTTCTTCTGCTCGGTCTCGACGGCCGGCGCCAGCCACTTGAGCACCTCGTCGAGGGAGAGCGGCGCCGGGCGGTCGGCCCGGTCGGTCGCGCCCACGAAGCCGGTGACCCCCGGCGTGTTGCGCACGCACGAGTAGGACTCGGCCGTCAGCTCCATCCGGACCAGGATGTAGCCCGGGAAGACCTTGGCCTGGACCTGGGACCGCTTGCCGTTCTTGACCTCGACCTCTTCCCGGGTCGGCACCTCGACCTGGTAGATGTAGTCCTCCATGTCGAGGCTGGTGATCCGGGTCTCGAGGTTGGTCTTGACCTTGTTCTCGTAGCCGGCGTACGAGTGCACCACGTACCAGTCACCCGGCGCGTAGCGCAGCTTCTGGCGCAGCTCGGCGACCGGGTCGTAGTCCTCGTCGGGCGCGGGCTCGCTGGTGGGGAACTCCGGCTCGCTGGCGGCCTCGACCGACTCGTCACCAGCCGCCGTCGCGACCGTGGACTGCTCGTCCGCGGGTTCGGCGGTCTCGTCGTACTCAGGCACGCTCGCTCACTTCCGTCACTATCGGCACAGTCAGCCGGTCAGCTGGGGTTGCCGAAGACCCACAGCACGCCCTTGGCGAAGGCGTAGTCCAGGCCGGCCACGATCGTCAGCATCACCGCGACGAAGGCGACCACCACGGCGGTGTAGGTCAGCAGCTCCTTGCGCGTCGGCCAGATGACCTTACGCAGTTCGGCGACGACCTCGCGGATGAATCGGGCGATGCGGCCGAACAGCCCCACCTTGTCGGTCTCGGCCCGGGTCTTCGGCCGGTCGGCCGACTCCGCCTTGGCCCGGGACCGGGTGGCGGTGCCACCGCCCCGGGAAACCGGCTCTTCCGCTTCGGTGGCGTCGTCGTCGGCCACGTCGTCGACGACCTCGTCGTGCAGACGGTCGTCGCCGGCGTCCTCGCCGCGCCGCTTGTTGTCGGCCACTTCGCCCTCCGTGCGGGATGTCGGGTCGCACGCCGTCGGCGTGCGCGGCGTTTGGTCACGCCGGCCGGGCCCAACCGTCCCGCGACGGGCCGCGGCCGGCGGATCGACCGGGGGCCCGATGCCTCGGAGCCACCCCGCCGATGCCACCACCACGGGCCGAGCGCCGCCGGACGGCGGCGCGACCCACGGGAACGGTCAGGCCTGAGGCGCAGGGGTGACAGGACTTGAACCTGCAGCCTGCGGTTTTGGAGACCGCTGCTCTGCCAATTGAGCTACACCCCTGTGCGGCAACGCTCACCCCACCCTGCCGCGCACGGCCGGGCAGGGGTCGATTGCCCCACGGCGGACCAGTGTACGGGTAGCGGCACGACTTTCCCAACCGGTCTGCCCATCGCGCGTCGCGAGCCCGCTCAGCGGGCCGTCCGGACGGTCGCCCGGGCCTGCGACAGCACCTTCTCGCCGAGACAGGTCGCGGTCACGTCGAGCCTGGTCAGACCGTCCTCGGTGACCTCACGGACCACGGCGGTCACCTCGATCTCGGTGCCCTGGTCGTCGTCCGGGACCACCACCGGCCGGGTGAACCGCACGCCGTAGTCGACCACCGCGTCGGGCGCGCCGGCCCACTCGGTGACCGCCCGGCCGACCAGCGCCATGGTGAACATGCCGTGGGCGATCACCCCGGGCAGGCCGACCTTGGTGGCGATCCGGTCGCTCCAGTGGATCGGGTTGAAGTCACCGGAGGCCCCGGCGTAGCGGACCAGGTCCGCGCGGGTCACCCGGAACGTCTTCGGTGGCAGCTCCATGTCAGGCCTCCCCGCGTACGACGAGCTTGGACCAGACCGCGACCACCGGCTCCCCGGCGGCGGTGGTGACGTCGGTGCGGGTGGTCAGGAAGCCATGCCCGCCCCGGGAGGTGATCTCCTCGATGGTGCTGACGCAGACCAGCTCGTCCCCGGCCACGACCGGCCGGGTGTACGCGAACCGCTGGTCGCCGTGCACGACGCGGCTGTAGTCCACCCCCAGCGCCGGGTCCTCGACGATCTGCCGGTTGGCGGCCATGGTCACCACGAAGGGGAAGGTGGGCGGAGCCACCACGTCCGGGTGGCCGAGCGCGCGGGCGGCCTCCGGGTCGTGGTGGGCCGGGTCGGTGGCGCCGATCGCGGTCGCGAACTCGCGGATCTTTTCGCGGCCCACCTGGTACGGGGCGGTCGGCGGATAGCTCCGGCCGACGAAGGACGGGTCCAGGGACATGCCGCGAACCTACACGCAGAACACGAGCGCCGATCTGTGCGGTCGGCGGCGGCTCGAGGCCGCGCCGGTGCCGTGCAGATCGGCGCTCGGGTGTGCTCGGGGACCGGGCCGGCGGGGCCGGCCGCAGGTCAGCGGGTCTCGCGGTGGACCGTGTGCCGGCCGTCGCGCGGGCAGAACTTCTTCAGCTCGATGCGGTCCGGGTCGTTACGACGGTTCTTGCGCGTGATGTAGTTGCGCTCCTTGCACTCCACACACGCCAAAGTGATCTTCGGCCGGACATCGGTCGCCTTCGCCACGGCGGAGTGCCTTCCTCGCTACGGGTAACAACTACGGCGTGTCAGCCTACGCGCTGACTACGCGGACATGCAAAGTGGGCGCCAGTGGCGCCCGTCCTACTGACCACCAGGAACACGCCCGGAGGACGAGAGTAGCGGTGGCCGGACTTGAACCGGCGACACAGCGATTATGAGCCGCTTGCTCTGCCATCTGAGCTACACCGCCGCGGTGGGTCCAGCTGAACCCTCGAGCCCCCTTACGGAATCGAACCGTAGACCTTCTCCTTACCATGGAGACGCTCTGCCGACTGAGCTAAGGGGGCCTGCGCGATCTCCCCGCGGGGCGACGCGCAGGGGTAAGACTACACGGCCCCGCGCCGGAGGTGAAATCGGATCCCCCGCCCACCGTGCACCGGGGCGTACGCCCAGGTCAGGGCACCACTCGCAGGCGCGGCAGCTCGCTGGCGGAGATCGTCTCCGGGTCCACCTGGGCGCCGAACCAGGCCTCCAGCCGCTCGTACGGCAGGGGCCGGCTGAACAGGAAACCCTGCCCGATCTCGCAGCCGATGTCCTGCAGCAGCTCCAGGGTCAGCTCGCTCTCCACGCCCTCGGCCACCACGGCCAGGCCGAACTGCTGGGAGAGGGTGACCACCGCGTTCACGATCGCCAGGTCGCCCGGATCCGTCGCCATGCCCTGCACGAACGAGCGGTCGACCTTGACCTCGTGCACCGGCAGCCGGCGCAGGTGGGCCAGGGACGAGTCGCCGGTGCCGAAGTCGTCCACCGAGAGCCGTACGCCCAGGTCGCGCAGCCGGCGCAGGGTGGGGATGGGCCGGTCGGTGCCGTCCAGCACCCCGGCCTCCTTGATCTCCAGGGTGAGCCGCTGCGCCGGTACGCCGTACTCGTCGAGCAGTTCCTCGACCCGGGCCGGGAAGTGCTGGTCGGTGAGCGTACGGGCGGAGAGGTTGACCGCGACGGCGAGCGGCTGGCCGCCGTGCGTCCAGTCCCGGCTGCGCCGCAGCCCCTCGCGGAGCACGAACTCGGTGAACCGGCCCAGCTGGCCGGTGTGCTCGGCCACCGCCACGAAGTCCTCCGGGGCGACCGTGCCGTGCGCCGGGTGCTCCCAGCGGGCCAGGCACTCCACCCCGACCAGCCGGCGGTCGCGCAGGGTCACCTTGGGCTGGAAGTAGACCTCCAGCTCGCCGTCGTCGAGCGCCCGCCGCAGGTCGCCGGCGAGACCCAGCCGGCGCAGCGACCGGGACTCCAGCGCCGGGTTGAACAGCTGCACGCTGCCCGGCACCGACTTGGCCGCCGTCGCCGCGAGGTCGACCCGTTGCAGCAGGGACGCCGCGTCGCTGCCGTGATCCGGGTGTACGGCGACGCCGACCGCGGTGTCCACGTCCAGCGTGAGCGCGTCGAAGACCATCTCGTCGCGGATCTGTTCCCGCAACTGGGCGGCCAGGTCCAGGGCCGCCTCGGCGCTCTCCAGCCGCAGCGTGACCAGGAACTCGTCGCCGCCGGCCCGGCCCACCAGCGCCGAGGACGGCACGCAGGCCCGCAACCGGTCGGCGACCTCGGCGAGGACCTTGTCGCCGGCGGCGTGGCCGAGCGACTCGTTGACCTGGCGCAGCCCGTCCACGTCGAAGAGCAGCAGCGCCACCACCTCGCCCGGCGCCCGGATCTTGACCGACTCGTCCAGCGCGCCGACGATCCGCCGCCGGTTGGGCAGCTTGGTCAACGCGTCGTGGTAGGCGTCGTGCCGCAGCCGGTCGACCAGCCGGGAGTTCTCCAGGGCGACCGCGGCGTGCGCCGCGACCGTCTCGAAGACGGGGATGTCGGCGGGGCCGAAGTGGTTGGTGTCGCCGAGCCGGTTGACGACCTCGAGCGTGCCGATCACCGCCTGCCCGGAGCGCAGCGGGATGACGATCATCTCTTTGACCCGGCTGTCCCCGCCGAGCTGGCGCAGGTCGACTCCGTCGCCGAGCCCTCGGCCGGCGGTCACCGCCTGGCCGGTCTTCAGCACCTTCTCCCGGATCGCGACCGGCGCGGGCGCGAAGTCGAGCAGCCCGGGGTCGTCGACCCGGGCGGTCAGCAGGACCTCCGGGTGCCGCCCCTGCGGTGGCAGCCAGAGCGTCGCGTACTCGGCCTGCATCAGCCCGCGTACCCGGCCGAGGAGCGCGTCGATGAGCGTGCCGTCCTGCCCGCTCTGCGTCACGGCCCGGGTGAGTTCGTACATGTCGCTGAGGGTCCGGTGCTGGCGGAAGAAGCGCGAGTACGACCGGTAGACGAAGGCCACCGCGGTCGCGACCGCGCCGAGCAGGAGGATCGCCCACCAGGTGCTGTCGAGCACGATCAGCACGACCAGACCGATGGCGACGTTCACCACCGCGGTCAGCAGCGTGGGGGCGGCCGTCCGCACCATCTCCAGCCCGGCCTGCCAGCCCTGCAGCAGACTGATCACCCCGCTGACGGCGACCAGGGCGGCGAGGGTGAAGGTGCTCACCGCGACGAAGAGCACGCCCCAGGTGGCCGGACCCACCCCCTCGGTCGGCGGCATGGCCAGCAGCACGAGGCCGGCCAGCGAACCGGCCGCGCCCGCCTTGGCGACGTTGAACCAGACTTTGGTCGCCGCGAGCCGCCGGCGCATCTGACCGATCAGGGCCGCGAGCGCCGCGATGAGGACCACCGTCACCGGCTCGAGGTAGTAGAAGGCCAGGACCAGCGGGATCTCGGTGAGGGTGACGGCGAGCGCCTGCCGACGGACGACGAACTGCAGGACCTGGGTGCCGGCGGCGACCATGGCGAACAGGAGGATCACTCCCATGGCCAGGTCGTCGACGGGAGGCGGCTGGACCGCGCTGGCCACCGTGCAGAAGGCGACGGTGATCAGGGCCATCGGAGCCGTGATCAGCCAGGCCGAATCCACCGGCCTTCGCGCTGAAGGTTGACTCCGTGCCATCCCGCTCCTCTGCAGAGTCGCGTCGCAAAGGCTCGGGACCGAAGCCGCCCGAGGCCCTCCACGGGGCGAGCGGTTACCTGACGACTGCGCTGGTGACGGAAGCCGCCCAGTCGTAGTCCATCAGGGCGAAGTTGGAGTCGACCGGAATGAGACCGCCGGCGACCGCGGCGAGTGCTGCGAGGGCCAGCGCCACGCCGAACAGCCGGCCAGGCTTACGACCAGACATCAGTGTGCTCCTGTCGGCAGGGGGAAGACGGTGGAGGTTCCACGATGGTGCCACAGGGAAGCGGCCACTGGAAAGCCGCACCAGCCAGCCCCGCCCGAGCGTCGGTGAGGCTGCGCCGTTCGGGCCACGGCCACCGTCGAGCCGGCCCAGATCACGGGGTTGCGGAACCGCTGACCACCTCGCGCATCGTGCAATAAGACCTTTGCCGCATACCGTCGCAACCGCTTGACCGGTTCGTTTCCGACGGATCGGATCACATCCCGTATACCGCTGCCTTCCGTTCGCGGCGCCCGGCGATCCGGACTAGTGCATCGACCACCATACATCGTCGGCTCCACCATGCCAGCACCCCGCCACGGTCTGTGCTCCGACCAATGTCGAGGGGGCGCCGGGAGGCACGGTGGCCGGGCGGGCACGATCCGGCGCTCCGGCCGGGTTTCCGGGCATGCCACCGGCCCGGTCCGATCGCCCCGCCTGTGCGGTGGCTCACCCTCGGCCGCGCCCGGTCACACCGGTGCGGCGCCGCGTGTCACCGCGATGAGGAAGTCACCACAGTCCGGTCGGGTCGAGCCCGTGCCGGTAACCGCAGGACGAGGAGCATCGCTGATGTCCACCACCTACATCGTCGTCACCGTGCTGGCCGCCGCCATGGTCGGCTTCTCCGCCGCCTCCGTGTTCCTCGGGGCGAAATGGGTCGTCGAGCCGCTGGCCGACTACGGCGTACCCCGCTCGTGGTGGCCCTGGCTCGGCACGGCCAAGGCCGCCGGGGCGGCGGGCCTGGTCGTCGGCCTGGTCGTACCGGTCGTCGGCGTGCTGGCCGGGATCGGCCTGGTGCTGTACTTCACCGGGGCCGTCGGCACCGTGCTCCGGGCGCGCTCGTACGCGCACATCCCGTTCCCGCTGCTGTACGCGGCACCGGTGGTCGGCTCGCTGGCGCTGCTCGCCGCGTGACGCCGGCCCCTCGGTCCGTTCCCCGCGCCCGGGTCAGCGGACGGCGACGGTCGTCTCGTCGCCGTCGCAGCTCCGGGGCGGGTGTGCCACCGGCCCCGGGGGGACGGACCGGGGCCGGGTGGCGGGCCGCCGCGCGTCGACGGCGAGCACCGCGAGCGCGGTGAGGGTCAGCAGCCCGCCGACGAGGGCGAGCAGCCGCGGCCCCGGGCCGGGCAGCAGGACGCCGCCGAGCAGCGATCCGGCCGCGATGCCGGCGTTGAAGGCGGTGCTGACGCCGGCCGACGCGATGTCGGTGCTGCCGGGGGCGAGTTGCAGACTCCGGTTCTGCACCGCGGTGGCGAACGCCGCGTAGGCGAGGCCGACGCCGGCGAGCAGGACCACTGTGGCGGGTTGCCGCGCGCCGAGCGCGTACAGGCCGAGCAGGGCGGCGGCGCCGACACTCAGCGGCACCAGCAGCGACCCGATCGGATGGGCGTCGAGGGTCCGGCCGACCAGGATCGTGCCGACCACGCCGGCCGCGCCGGCGACGAACAGCAGGGGCGCCAGCGCGGCGTCGGTGAAGCCGCTGACATCCAGCAGGAGCGGCGTGACGTAGGTCTGCAGGGTCAGGAAGCCGCCGATGCCGACGGCGGTCGCGATCAGGAGCATCGCGAAGCGGCGGGCGTCGGGTGCGGTGCCCCGGGCGGCACCACCGGCCGCCGGCGCGTACGACGGGAGCAGCACGACGACCGCGGCGGCGATCGCCACCCCGACCCCGGCCATCGCCGCGAACGCCGCCCGCCAACCGGCCTGCTGACCGAGCCAGGTGCCGGCGGGCACGCCGAGCACCGGGGCGAGCGCCGCGCCGGTGGAGAAGAGCGCCACCACCCGCCCGCGCACCGCGAGCGGGAAGAGGCCGGTCACGGCGGGCGAGACGACCGACCAGAACAGGGCCTGGGTGAGCGCGGTGACGACGCGGGCGCCGGCCAGCACGGCGTACGTCGGCGCGAGCGCGGCCACGACGTCGGCCGCCGCGAACAGCACGAGGGTGACGCCGAGCAGCCCGCGGCGGGGGATCCGCTGGGTCAGCCGGGCCAGTGGCACCGACGCCAGCACGACCACGACGGCGTACCCGCTGACCAGCAGGCCCACCTGCGAACGCGAGCGGTCGAGATCCGGCGCGATGTGGGTGAGCAGGCCGATCGGCAGCAGCTCGGTCGTGATGAACGCGAACGCGGCGAGCGACAGCACGACGAGCGCGCCCCAGGCCCTGCGCGACGACACCTCCGGCGCCAACTCCCACCCTCCCCCGTCGCCACGCATCGTCCCACGGAGCACGGGCTGCGGGATCGCGCATTCCGCTGTGGCTCCGCGGCGCGCCGGCGGCGTCAGGGCACGGGCAGCCCCACAGGCCGGCGGCGAGACCGAGGACGGCGCTGACCGCCCGGACACGCAGGCCCGACCTGCGGAGCCCCCCGCCGGCGGCAGCGGCCTGGACCCCGCCGGCGATGTCAGGTGGCTCGGCCAGCCGAACACCCGGCTGCGGTTGCTACCCCCACTCCCGGCGCACCGGAGGCTCGCCCGGCTCCTCGTGCGCGGGGTCCGTGTCCTTCGTCTCGACCAGGTCCTCCGGGGCGACACGGTCGGGCAGCTTGCCGAACCTGCCGTGCCGCCGGGCTTCGAACTCCTCGTCCGTCGACCGGTCAGCGCGCTCGCGTTCCTCGCTCATCCGACCTCCCTCGCCGGGTTCCATTGTCCCGCCGAAGCGACCCGCACGCCGGGCCTACGAATGATCGTTACAGACTGTGACGCCTGCGTCGTTTCCTCCAGGCTGGATGCCGGGCTGTGAGCCCGCCGGTGACCCCACGCAGGGCGAGCGTCGCGGCAATACTCGCCACCCCGAGGACCTGCCGAAGGCGCGCGGCGCGCCTCACGGTGCTGCCAGTCACCAGCCGCCGTCCCCCAGCTCCAGCGAACACCTGACACAATGCGGCGTGCGCACACGCCTACGCATGATCAGAGTGACAACCAGGCCCGTTCAGGTGAGAGAGACAGCCTCCGTCGACCTGCCGAAGAGCGCGGAAGCGGTCTTCTCGTTCATGTGGGACCCGGCATCTTCCCTCGAGCTCTCCGACTCGGTGGACGTAGCCGTGGCTCTCCCGGGCCGGGAGGGAGTCGGCGAAATCCAGGCTTTCGTAGAGCGGACCCCAGCCGGCCGAATGGGCGTGCTTCACGAGGTGGTCGAGCTTGATCCCGGCCGCCGCGCCGTGACCCGTAGCCTCGTCGGCTGGTGTCCCAGCTGGGGCGCGCTCACCATCGAGGCGCTCGGGCCCGACTCATGCCGTCTCAGTCAGGAATTCTGGGCAGACGTTCCGGCCGGCGTACAGGTGGGGATCGACAAGCAGCTGCGCGACGAGTTCCGCCGGCGATTGGAATCCATGATGCTCCGGCTAGGTGAGTGGGCCGCCCGCCGACCCTGATCGTCCCGCCGCCCGAGCATTCCGGTGAGGGGGCAGATGCCCGGCGTACGGGTGATCCGCAACTGACGTGCCGGATTGACGCGTAGTGCGTAGGTCGCGGCGGCAGCATGGGTGACAGCGGCCGAGGCCGGCTCCCGGCATGGCCGGCGCTCGTCCGGGTACCTGCCGACCGTGACCTTCTCGATCGCCGCGCGGTGTCCGCGTAGCGGCCAGCTCGGGGTGGGAGCCCTGACGGCCAGACCCGCGGTCGGCAAGCTCGTCGCACACGTCCACTCCGGCGATGGTGCGGTGGCGACCCAGGCCACCCCCAACCCGTTCCTGGCCTACGACGGCCTGCCGCTGCTCCGCGAGGGCCGCTCGCCGCAGGACGTCCTGACCGAGCTGCTGGCCCGGGACCCGGGTCGGGAGGTGCGGCAGGTCGGCATGGTCGACCGCCAGGGTCGCTCGCACGCCTTCACCGGCTCCCGGACCAGGGACTGGGCGGGGCACCACACCGGGCCGGGTTACGCGGTGCAGGGCAACCGCCTGGTGGGCCCGGAGACCCTCGCGGAGATCGTCCGGGTGTTCGAGGAGAGCCGGGAACTCGACCTGGCGGAGCGGCTCGTGCTGGCCATCGAGGCCGGCGAGGAGACCGGCGGTGACCGGCACGGCGCACGCTCGGCGACCGTGACGGTGATCGGCGATCAGCCGTACCCGCTCTGGGACGTGCGGGTCGACGACGCCGCGCATCCGGCCCGGGAACTGCGCCGGCTGCACGGCGTCTTCCAGCAGGACGTGCTGCCGACCATCCAGCAGTTGCCCACCCGCGACGACCCGATGGGCGAGGCCGCCCGGCAGGCGCTCGGGTAGCGGACGCGACAGCAACAGTGACAGCGAAGGGGCCGAACGGAGACGACCGGGACGAGCAGCCCGTGGACGAGCAGCCGACGTCGAGGACGTGGGCGGACGCAGGCAGACGAGACGTGGTTGTCGTAAGCGAGACGTCGGTCGCGGCTAACCGCCGGCGTACCCTCCCTGACATGGACCTCGATGATCTTCCGCGGGCGGAGTTCGCGTTCCCCGGGCCGCTGCGGGACAAACTGGTGGCCGCGATCCTGTCCGGCGCGAAGACCTCGACCTCCGCCCTGGTGCTCGGATATGAGCGCGCGGACGAGCCGCTGCCTGAGGTCGGCCAACGATCGGCCGTGGTGGACTCCGAGGACCGGCGGGTTGCGGTGATCGAGCTGACCGAGGTGCGGGTGGTCCGGCTGGCCGAGGTTGATCTGCAACACGCCCTCGACGAGGGCGAGGGTGACGAGTCGGTGGCGCAGTGGCGGGCGGGGCACGAGACGTTCTGGCACAGTCCGGAAGTGCGAGCAGAGCTCGGCGACCCCGGCTTCACCGTCGATGACGACACGCTGGTGCTGACCCAGCGCTTCCGGCTGGTGCACCGCGTCTGAGCGGGCGCCCACCGTTGTCCGCGCTCCCGCCGGACAATCCGGGCGTTCGATGCTCTCCCCGATACGCCCCTGGACTGCGAGCGATGGCGGGTAACGGCTGGATTCAGGGGGACTAGAAAAGTCGGCCCCCGACCGCATCTCTGCTGGTCAGGGGCCGTTCTCGCACCTGGTGGCGGGTAGAGGATTCGAACCTCTGTAGCTTTCGCGACGGATTTACAGTCCGCTCCCATTGGCCGCTCGGGCAACCCGCCAGGGCACCCCACCGCGTCACGACGCGGCGGCGAAAGCAAGGATAGCGGCTACCCCCGGCAAAGGTGCAAGCGGGTACCGTCAGGGGGTCGTACCGCTGGTCAGCGGGGGACACAGGACCACAAACCGCCGGACAGCAGGAGCATGAGCATGGCAGCGAACCCGTCGTTCGACATCGTGAGCAAGGTCGACCGGCAGGAGGTCGACAACGCCCTCCGCCAGGCCGAGAAGGAGCTCGCGACGCGGTTCGACTTCCGGGGCACCGGCGCCGAGATCTCCTGGTCGGGTGAGGAGGCGATCAGCCTCCAGGCCGAGACCGAGGAGCGGGTGCGGGCCGCGCTGGAGGTCTTCAAGGAGAAGCTGATCAAGCGGAACATCTCGCTCAAGTCGCTGGACGCCGGCGACCCGCGCTCCTCGGGCAAGGTCTTCAAGATCGACTGCAAGGTCATCCAGGGCATCGACTCGGACAAGGCCAAGGCGATCAGCAAGAAGATCCGCGACGAGGGCCCGAAGGGCGTCCAGGCCCAGATCCAGGGCGACCAGCTGCGGGTGACCGGCAAGAAGAAGGACGACCTTCAGGCGGTCATCGCCCTGCTCAAGGGCGATGACTTCGGTGTCGCCCTGCAGTTCACCAACTACAGGTAGAGCACTACCCACTCCACCGGGCATCGCCCGGATCACGCTGCGCCACCTGGGCAGACGTTGTCGCCAATGGCCATCGTTGGTTGGCCTTGTCCGGCCTCCGACGGCCTGCCTCAACTGAGTGGCCGAGAACTCCAGCTCGGGCTTGCATCTGGTACCTAGGTACCGGCTTACCGTCGGGGTATGAGTGACCACCACATCACGACGGGCGACGCCTGGGTGCCGGATGCCTGCACGCTGCCGACCGCCGAACGGCCGCTGCGGCTCGCCGAGTTTGATCAGTTCTTCACTGACGCCGTGCGGGGCATCGACCGACTGTCGGCACAGCACCTGCGGTTGCGGCTCGACGGCGCTGCGCAAGTCGAGGAGACGGCCCGGGACCTGACGGCCCGTGAGTCGTCCTGCTGCTCGTTCTTCGCTTTTGACCTCTCCCGGACCGGCCCGAACGCGCTGGCGTTGGACGTTCGGGTACCGGTGGCGCACGTCGACGTGCTCGATGCCCTCGCTGAGCGGGCGGTGTCTGTTCGGGATCAGGGATGACCGGGTCGGGCCTGCGCAGCGGCCAGCTGGCCGACGCGGCCGGGGTCAACCAGCAGACGCTGCGCTACTACGAGCGTCGTGGCTTGCTCGCCTCACCGCAGCGGTCGCCGGGTGGGCACCGGCTCTACCCGGCCGAGTCGGTCACCCTGCTGCGGGTCATCAAGACCGCGCAACGCCTCGGCTTCACCCTCAACGAGGTTGCCGACCTGATCGACGCCGGCCGGCACCAGCACGGCGGTCGATCGGACAGCGGCCTCCAGGCACGGGCCAGGGAAAAGCTCATCGAGGTGGAGCAGAAGCTCGCCGACCTGACCGTCATCCGTGACACCCTGCGGGCCGCCATCTCGGCCGGTTGTGACGACCTGGTCGCCTGCGCCGGAAGCTCCTGCTGCCCCCTGCCCTTCGCTGAGCTGGTCGAGAGGACCGATCGTGCCGACACCTGCTGACCGACTCCGCCGCCTACTCCCCTCCGGCATGACGGGACTCGCGGGAGCCGCCTGCGCCGCCTGCTGCGTGCTGCCGGCGCTGCTCGCCGCCGGGATCCTCGGTGGTGCCGGCTGGGCCGCGGTCAACCGCTTCCTGCCCGGCGTCGCCGTCGCCCTGGCCGTGCTCGCCGGCCTGTCCTGGTGGTGGGCCACCAAACGCCGCCACACCACCGGCTGCGCCGGCGGCAACTGCTCCTGCGGCCAGCCCGACCAGCACGACCGCGAGGTGATCACGCTACGGTCCGACGCATGACGGTTGCCCGCTCAATCCTGCTGTTCCTCCTCGCCGCGCTCGCCGAAATCGGCGGCGCCTGGCTGGTATGGCAGGGCTGGCGGGAAAACCGAGGACTGCTGTGGATCGCGGCCGGAGTCATCGCGCTCGGGTTCTACGGCTTCGTCGCTACGTTCCAACCCGACCCGAACTTCGGCCGCATCCTCGCCGCCTACGGCGGGATCTTCGTCGCCGGCTCCCTCGCCTGGGGCATGGTCGTCGACAAGTTCCGCCCCGACCGCTACGACCTCATCGGCGCAGCCATCTGCCTCGTCGGCGTCGCCGTCATCATGTACGCCCCACGCGCCGGCTAGCTACTCCTGCTGCTGTTCCGGGCGGGGGCGTTCCTTGTGCCCAGCTTCGAGGAGTTGGATAACCTCGGCGATGCGTCGGGGCCGTTGATCGGGTTGGCGTTTGGTGGCGTTGATCCATCGTAGGTAAGCGCGCCGGTAGAACTGGGCCAGGGAGTCGAAGAACTCGCCGGCCTGCCGATGCGCCTCTAGTGCGGCGGCGACGTCTTCGGCCAGGTCGTCACGTTGGGGACCCTCCGGTTCGATGGTCACGGCGACGATGTCCCCGGCGGCCAGACCGCAGCACCGTAGCCAGGCCGGGCCGAGGGTGAACCCGAGACCGTCGCCAACTGGCTCGAGGACGCCACGCACACCCATGCCGTTCACAGTGCCGCGAATGTGGTGACGGGGCTTCGCTCCCCAGACAGTGTCCGCCTTGAACGGAACCGGAATCAGGACTCGGCCGCGTGTGGCGGCGGCCACCGTGGCGGTGAACTGTTGACGCCTTCCGGAGCCGTGCATGGCTGCACCTCGTGTCGGGGTCGGAAGCGGGCGGGCTGGCGGTGTTGCTGACGGTCTCAGGCAAGTAGCGGTTGAAAGATGTCGCGGCCGAGCGTGATGGCCTGGTCCTGGTCGAGAACCGTAGCCGCCAGGCTCGGATGGGCCGCAATCCACGCCTGAGCGTTGGAAGCGCTGGCGAAGAAGTTGATGGTGGAGCAGCACGTGTCCACGGAACGGCCGGCGTCCCCGGTGGCCGCGTACACGATCACCGCTTCTGCCGGCTGGTAGGTGGCCACACCGTTGGTGATGCTCACACGGACGGGTTGGCCGGTGTGCGGATCGGCGGAGGTGATCGACGCGTCGGTGGCGAGCATGAACGGCATCCCCAACGCGTCGATGGCACACATCGCGAACACCTCGACCTGGTCGAGTGACACCACGTGCGGCGTTGGCGTTGGCGAGAACGGGTAGGCCGCCACCAACCGCCCAGAGCTGTCGAGGGCGACAAGGTCTTCCCGAGCGAGTTCCCGCAGCGCTTGCGCTGTGTCCAGGTCCCCCCCGTTGACGGCAGCGCGGATGTCGGCGTCAGTCGGGGCGGTCCCGGTGGAGGCGAAATGACGCAGGATCGCGCGGTGCACCTGGCGGAGCCTGTCGGGTAGCTGCTCGGCGCGGTGCGGCCGGTCGGCCCGGATGGCGTTGCCCGGCTGCGCGCAACAATCCACCAGGCTCGGCTCCGTGTCGGCGGTAGCGGACCCGGCGCCCATCGCCTGGCGCAGGGCAGCGCGGATACGGTCGCCAGTGGGGAGATCCAGGCGGCATGCCGCCGAATCGTCGCCGGTGTCGCCTATCACGTCTGCGCCGTTGACCAGGATCGACGGCGACGGGTAGTCGCCCACGACCTCGGTAACCACCGCCAGCGGCAACCCGAGGTCGACCAGCGCGCCGCGCAGCTCCTGCCGAGCCGGGGCGAGGTTCGGACAGTCGGGCACGGAACGAAGCTCAACAGACACCCGGCCCTCTACTGCCTTGTTTGCTTCTGTGGTCATGTCAGCTCCTTCCAGAAACGCGGCTCCTGGTGGCATGACGCACACCGCCTGGCCGTCACGGCTTTACCAGGACCAGACTGGACCTTCCAGTACGGGGGAAGGTCAAGGCGCGACGGGAGGTCACGGGATGCGGATCGGGGAACTGGCCGAGGCAACCGGCACCACCACCAAGACGCTGCGCTTCTATGAAGCCAGCGGCCTTCTCCCACCCGCTGCACGCACCTCCGCCGGCTATCGGGACTACGGCGAGGACGCCATTGGCCGGCTCGACTTCATCCGCCGCGGCCGTGCCGCCGGCCTCACCCTCGCTCAGATCCGCGACATTCTCACCGTCCGCGACACCGGCCACGCCCCCTGCGGACACGTACGCCAACTGCTCGCCCAACAGCTCGACGCCATCGACACCCAGCTCGCCGACCTGCACGCCCTCCGAGTCACCGTGGCCGAGCTCCACCGCGCCGCCAACAACGCCGAACCCGACACCTGCCCGACCGAGCAAGTCTGCCGCTACCTATAGCCGCTCACAGTCGACAACTTCAGACGTTGAGCGGAACTTAGAGCCGCTGTCCCGCCACCAGCATGAACGGCCGGCTACACCTGCTCACACGGCGTCTCGGGCTGCCATCGTTGGTGGCTGGTTGACGACGGTTGACAGTGTCTTGTGCCCCCCGTGTGCCCCACACTGCCCGGCACGAGCGGGGCCGCCGTTCCGACTTGACACAGGTTCGGACGCTGGCGGGCCGGGCGGGGTGGTCTGCTCGGCTTGCCCGGGTCGAGGGCAGGCGGGATGGCCTACCGCAACCACCCACGGACCGTGACCCGCCGACGGAGCCCCGGCCATCCCGGAGCCCTCGCCCGCTCCGGGCGCCTCGACGACGCCCGGATCACCTTCGAGAAGATGCTCACCTTCAGCAGCCACCTCGGCCTCTACGCGAGGAGATCGCCGCCACCGGCGAACAGGTCGGAAACTTCCCCCAAGCGTTCAGCCACCTGGCCCTCATCAACACGGCCGTGGCCCTCGACCAGCTCCTCGACCAGCGACGCCGCTGATTCAAACCTGACGGCCCGGCGGCGGCCGGACCGGTCCCTCGTCGGCCGGCCCAGAGCCGCTCCGAGCGATCACCTGCGCGCGGACGGGCGAAGCGATGGCCAACGCGATTGCCGGCGTGGCGGCCGGCCCGGCCCGGTACCGGTACCTCCCGGCCCGGCGTCTAGCCGGCGAAGATCAGCAGCAGGATGACCGTCAGGATCGCGCTGATCAACAGCGAGCCGAGGCAGCCGATCCGGTTCGAGAAGAAGACGAACATGGTCCTGGCGTACCCGCCCCGACCCGGGTCCAGACCTCAGGCCGGGACGCGCTCCTCGGCGCGTACCGCCGTGGTCTCCGCGCGGGCGATGGGGCCGGCGGGCAGCGCGGCGACCCCGGCCCCGACGGCGACCGCCGCCCCGGCGAAGAGGAAGGCCCAGGGCACCCCGCCGGCGTGGTCGACGATCAGCCCGGCCACCGCGCCGCCGGCGGCGCTCGCGCCGACCGACATGGTGACCACCCAGGTGTACGCCTCGTTCAGCATGCTGGCCGGCGAGATCCGGCCGACCAGGGTGTTCTCCAGGGTGAGCGCGGGCGCGATGGTGGCGCCGCCGATCACCAGCGCGGTGCCCAGCGCCGCCGGGGTGGGCATCAGCGCGAAGACGGCGAAGCTGGCCGCCACCGCGCCGAGCAGCCAGGCGAACTGCCGGGTCATGTTCGGCGCCGGCCGGCGGACGCCGAACCAGAACCCGCCCGCGGCGCTGCCGATCCCCCAGACGGCCAGCAGCACCCCGGCGAGGCTGTCCGGGTCGTCGGCGGTGTAGTTGGTGGCGAACGCCGGCACGATGACGCCGGCCGCGCCGAAGGCGATACCCAGGCTCGCCACGCAGAGCAGCAGCGCGGGGAACCCGGCGACCCGCAGCGGCCCGAGCCCTCGGGCGCGGTGCTCGTGCGGGTGCGGGCGCCAGCCGCGCATGACCCGGCCGAGCGCCACCGCGGTGGTACCGACCAGGGTCACCACGGCCGAGCCGACCAGCGCCGCCATCGCGTCGGCGACCAGCACGAACCCGGCCACCAGCAGCGGCCCGAGCACGAAGACGATCTCGAACAGGGTGGTCTCCGCGGCGAGCGCGGTGTTGCGCAGGTGGTACCGGCCGGAGGCCGGGCCGGTGAGGTCGTTCCAGGCGCCCCGGATCGCGGCGGTCAGCGGCGGGTAGGTGGCCCCGGCCACCCCGGCGGCCAGGAAGACCAACGCCAGGCTGCCGCCCTCGGCGCGGGCCGCCCAGAGCAGGCCGAGCAGCGCGAGCGGGTGGGCGACCGCGGTGCCGAGCAGCACCGGGGTGGGGCCGACCCGGTCGGCGATCCGCCCGGCGACCGGGCTCAGCGCGGCGCCGGAGAGGGCGTAGATGCCGCCGGCCACCGCGGCGAGCGAGTAGCGGCCGGTCACCTGCTCGACCACGAGCAGCAGCGCCAGCGGGGTCATGCCGATCCCGAGCCGGCCGACGATGCCGGTGACCAGCAGCATCTGCGCCCCGGGGATCCGCCAGACGCCCAGGTACTGGCGCAGTGCGGCCACGGTCGACCTCCTCGGCAGGGAATGTAACGGGTGGGAGACGTTTCGACCCTAACGCTCGGCCACCCGCCGGAGAAACGGTTTGTGCCCGCGCACACGACTCCGCCCGCGCCCGGAGGACCGGGCACGGGCGGAGGTGGTGGGACGCTCACCCGGCGGCCGGAGGCCGGCGCCGGGCGCCCTCAGCTCAGCGCTGGAACTGCACCGGGCCGGCGCCGGCGGCCATCCGCTCCAGCCGGGCGACCCGCTCCTCCATCCGCGGGTGGGTGGAGAAGAGAGCGGCCACGCCGCCGCCCCGGAACGGGTTGTCGATCATCAGGTGGGCGGTGCTGGTGAGCTGCCCCTGGGCCGGCAGCGGCCGGCGCTGGGTGCCCATGTGGATCTTCCGCAGGGCGCTGGCCAGGGCCAGCGGGTCGCGGGTCAGCTGGGCGCCGGACGCGTCCGCCTGGAACTCCCGGCTCCGGCTGATCGCCAGCTGGATGATGGTCGCGGCGATCGGGCCCAGGATGATGGTGAGCAGCAGCACGGCCGGGTTCGGGGCGTCCTCGTCGTCCCCGCCGCCCAGCGGGATGAACCAGGCGATGTTCGCCAGGGTGGTGATGATGCCGGCCAGGCCGGCGGCCACGCTGGAGATGAGGATGTCCCGGTTGTAGACGTGTGACAGCTCGTGCCCGATCACCCCGCGCAGCTCGCGGTAGTCGAGGATCTCGGTGATCCCCTGCGTCACGCAGACGGCCGCGTGCTGCGGGTTGCGCCCGGTCGCGAACGCGTTCGGCTGCGACGTCGGGCTCACGTAGAGCCGCGGCATCGGCTGCCGGGCCTCGGTGGCCAGCTCGCGGACCATCCGGTACAGCTCGGGGAACTCCGCCTCGCTGACCGGTTGCGCCCGCATCGAGCGCAGTGCGAGCTTGTCGGAGTAGAAGTAGGTGATGCCGTTCATCAGCAGTGACAGGACGACGGCGATGACCAGTCCACCACTGCCGCCGAACCAGTAACCCACCGCCAGGATCAGCGAGGTGAGCAGGCCGAGCAGCGCGGCGGTCTTCAGACGGTTGTGATGCACGATCGCTCCTTCGGTGCACGGATCACCAGGGATCCGCTGACCGGTTCAACAACCCGGTACCCGCCAACCATCCGTCGTATGGCTGTGAGTTACCTGGGAGCGCGACCATGCGCGCCCGGCTCAGCGGGCGGCGAGGTCGAGCACGAGCTGCGGAGCGACGCCGATGACCAGGGCGACGAGGGTGGCCGCCGCCAGCACCACGGCGACCGCGCCGGCCGGCACGGCGGCGACCGCCGGACCGGCATCCGGCGAGGCGGTGGCGGCCGGGCCGGTACCCGGCGAGGTGGCGACCGCCGGGCCTGCGCCCGGGGGGTTGGCGGCGGCCGGGGCGTAGAGGGCGGCGGTGAGCCGCAGGTAGTAGGCGAGGCCGACGACCGCGTTCACGGCCACCACCACGGCCAGCCAGCCGGCGCCGCCGTCCAGCAGCGCCCGGACCACGGTCACCTTGGCGAACAGCCCGGCCAGGCCCGGCGGCAGGCCGGCCAGCCCGATCAGCGCCAGCCCGAGCGCCGCCGCCCGCCAGGGGTGCCGGCGGGCCGCGCCGCGCAGGTCGTCGAGCGTCCCGCCGTCCGCACCGGCCGGCCGCAGCGCCACCACGCCCGCGAAGGCCGCCAGCTCCAGCACCACGAAGAAGACGGCGTACGCGACGGCGGCGGCGTACGCGGCCGTGCGGGCGTCACCGGTGCGGCCGGCGGCCAGCGCCAGCGCGCCGAGCGGGGCGAGGATGTAGCCGGCCTGGGCCACCGACGACCAGGCGAGCAGCCGGACGGTCCGCCGCTGGCGCAGCGCCACCAGGTTGCCGACCGTCATGGTCAGCACCGCGAGCAGGGCGAGCACCGGACCGGTCACCTCGGCCGGCAGCGCGTGCTGCACCACGGCGAGCAGGGCCACCACGCCGCCCAGCTTCGAGGCGGTGGAGAGGTAGGCCGCCACCGGCAGCGGCGCGCCGTCGTAGGTGGCCGGCGCCCAGGCGTGGAACGGCACCGCGGCCACCTTGAACGCCAGCCCGAGCACCACCAGGGCCACGGCGACGCCGGTCAGCGGCAGGTCGAACAGCTCCGGCCGGTCGGCGAAGAGCGTGCCGAGCCGGCCCAGGTGCAGCGCGCCGGTGGCCGCGTAGAGCAGCGCGGCGCCGAGCAGCGTCAGGGTGGTGGCGACCACGCTGACCACGAAGAAGGTGACCGCCGCCTCGGCGCTGGCCAGGCTGCCCCGGCGCAGCCCGACCAGGACGTAGAGCGGCAGGGTGAGCGTCTCCAGCGCCACGATCAGGGTGATCAGGTCGCCGGCCGCGCCGAGCACCACACCGCCGGTCATCGAGCAGGCGAGCAGGAAGGCGTACTCCCCGACCGGCGACTGCCCGGCCCGCAGCGCCGGGCCGGAGAGCGCCAGCACGCCGAGGGTGAGCAGGGCGACGACCGCGCCGACCAGGGCCGCGCGCCCGCCGAAGACGTACGAGCAGTCGGCACCGACGCAGAAGGTGCGTCGTTCGGCTCCGGCGCCCACCAGCGCCGAGCCGAGCGCGGTGGCCACCGCGCCGAGGGCGGCCGCCGCGACGGTGGCCCGCGGCCGGGCCAGCACCAGGTCGGTGACCAGCACCAGCACGGCGGTGCCGGCGGCCAGGTACGCCGGCAGCAGCGCCACGTTGTCGACGCTCTGCACCACGCTCATGCCGTCACCCCGCCTCGCCGGCCGGCCACCGCGCCGAGCCCCCTCGGCGCACGTAGCACGCTCACGGCAGCACCTCCACGAGTGCGTCGACCGGCGCCTCGGCGACGCCGAGCACCAGTACGGGGGCCAGCCCGACCGCCAGGGCCAGCAGCACCAGCGGCGCCCAGGCGGTCACCTCGGCCCCGGCCAGCCCGGGGGTGAACCGGGCGACCGCCGGGCTGGGCCGGCCGTGCGTCACCATGCGCAGCAGCCGTAGGAAGTACGCGGCGGTCAGCGCCCCGCCGACCGCCGCGAGCACCCCGAGCGTGGTCCAGAACGCCCCGCCGACCTCGACCGCGGCGATCACCGCGAACGCCTCGCCCCAGAACCCGGCCAGGCCGGGCAGCCCCAGCGAGGCGACCGCGGCGAAGCCGAGCAGCCCGGCGAGCCGGGGCGCGGTCTCCCGCAGCCCGGACAGGTCGGCGAGCGACCCGGTGTGCGCCCGGTCCTTCACCGCGCCGGCGAGGAAGAAGAGCAGCCCGGTGATCACCCCGTGCGCGACGTTGCCGATCAGCGCGGCCTGGATGCCGGTGGTGGTGAGGGTGGCGACGCCGAGCAGCACGAAGCCCATGTGACCCACGCTCGAGTACGCGATCAGCCGCTTGAGCTCGTCCTGGGCGAGGCAGACCAGCGCGCCGACCAGGATGGCGGCGACCGCCAGCGCGCCGAGCACCGGGGCCGCCCAGCGGGCCCCCTCCGGCGCCACCCCGACCGCGACCCGGATCAGGCCGTAGGTGCCCATCTTCAACAGCACCCCGGCGAGGACCACGCTGCCCACCGTGGGCGCCTGGGTGTGCGCGTCGGGCAGCCAGGAGTGCAGCGGCCAGAGCGGGCTCTTCACCGCGAACGCCAGCGCCAGCAGGGTGAACGCGGCCAGCTGGGTGCCCCGGGACAGCCCGGCCCCGCCGGTGAGCGCCACGATGTCGGCGGTGCCCGCGGCGGCCACCACCACGTAGACGCCGACCAGCAGCAGCACGGAGCCGAGCAGGGTGTAGAGGGCGAACTTGCGGGCCGCCCGCCGCCGGTCCGCGCCGCCCCAGCCGGCGATGACCGCGTACATCGGCAGCAGGACGACCTCGAAGAAGACGAAGAAGAGCACCAGGTCGAGGGCGAGGAAGGTGCCCAGGATGCCGACCTCGACGACCAGCAGCAGGGCCACCAGGGCCCGGCCGCTGCCGCCGTCGGGCACCTTCCACAGCGTGTAGCCGCAGCAGAGCAGGGTGAGCAGGGCGGTCAGCACCACCAGCGGCCAGGAGATGCCGTCCACCCCGAGGTGGAAGCGCAGGTCCAGGCCGGGCACCCAGGGCAGGTCGACCCGGTGCCAGGGGCGCACCGCCGCACCGGTCGGGGCGTAGCCGGACCAGGCCCGGTCGCCGAGGCCGAGCAGCGCGGCGGCCAGCAGGGTGACCGCGGCGGCCACCGTGCCGACCACCCGGGCCGCCCGGTCCCGGGGCGTCGCGGCCACCGCGACCGCGCCGAGCGCCGGCACCGCGAGCACCGCGACCAGCAGGAACTCTCCCGCGCTCACGGCGTCACCTCGGTTCGCGACTGCGGGGCTCGCAACCCCGGCTCACTCCTCGCGCTCACGGGGTCACCTCGGTTCGCGACTGCGGGGCTCGCAACCCCGGCTCACTCCTCGCGCTCACGGGGTCACCTCGGTTCGCGACTGCGGGGCTCGCAACCCCGGCTCACTCCTCGCGCTCACGGGGTCACCTCGGTTCGCGACTGCGGGGCTCGCAAACCCGGCCCACTCCTCGCGCTCACGGCGTCACCTCGGTTCGCGACTGCGGGGCTCGCAAACCCGGCCCACTCCTCGCGCTCATGCCGCCCCTCCGATCAGCGCGGCGGCCAGGCCGATCAGCAGGGCGCCGGCGAGCACGCCGGCCGCGGCCCGGGGCAGCGCCGCCCGGTGCAGCGACGCCAACCCGCCGCCGAGGCCGACCGCGGCCCGGCCGCTGCCGGTGACCGCGCCGTCCACCACCACCTCGTCGGCGGTACGCACGCCGCGGGCCAGCGCGCCCGTGGGGCGTACGACCAGCGTGCGCTGGACGTCATCGAGCCGGAACGCGCGGGCGAACACCGGGCGCAGCGGACCCAGCGCGGTCGCCGGGTCACCGGCCGGATCCCGCCGCCAGCCGGCCCACGCCAGCCCGGCCCCGACGGCCAGCAGCGCCAGCGGCAGCAGCACGGCCGGGGTCAGGTGCACCAGCGCCGCCGGCGGCAGCAGGTCGGACGGCAACTCGGGGGTGGCCAGCGGCGCCGGCCGGACCCGGTCGGCGAACGGACCGGCGAAGCCGGCCAGGCCGAGCAGCGCGGCCGGGACGGCGAGCAGCAGCACCGGCCAGCGCAGCACCGCCGGCGGGTCGTGCGGCGCGGCGAGCGGGGTGCGGGACGTGCCGAAGAAGGTGCGCAGCAGCAGCCGGGTGGCGTACCAGGCGGTGAGCGCGACGCCGGCCAGACCGGCCAGCCAGACCAGCCAGCCCACCCAGGACGCGGCCGGGCCGGCGTCGTGCAGGGCGGCCTCCTGGGCGGCGGCGAGCACACCGTCCTTGCTCCAGAAGCCGGACAGCGGCGGCAGCCCGGCCAGCGCGCCGAGACCGATCACCGTGCACCAGAAGGTCAGCGGCATGCTCCGGCGCAGCCCGCCCATCCGCGACATCAGCGTGGTGCCGACCGCGTGGATCACCGCACCGGCGGCGAGGAAGAGCAGCGCCTTGAACGCGGCGTGGGTGAGCAGGTGGAACAGCGCGGCCGGTGGCGAGCCGACGGCGAGCGCGCCGGTCATGTAGCCGATCTGGGAGACCGTCGACCAGGCGAGCACCCGCTTGAGATCGTCCTGCGCGGTGGCCGCGAGCGCGCCGAGCAGCAGGGTCACCGCGGCCATCACCCCGAGCACGGCCAGTGCGACCGGGGCGCGCTGGAACAGCGGATAGAGCCGGGTGACCGCGTACACCCCGGCGGCGACCATGGTGGCGGCGTGGATCAGCGCGGAGATCGGGGTCGGGCCGGCCATCGCGTCGGGCAGCCAGGTGTGCAGCGGGAACTGGGCGCTCTTGCCGGCCACCCCGGCCAGCAGCAGCAGGCAGGCGGCGGTGAGCGTGCCGGTGGCGTGGTCGTGGGCCAGCACGTCGGCGATCCGGAAGCTGCCCGCCGAGACGCCGAGCAGCGCGATGCCGAGCAGGAAGCCGACGTCGCCGACCCGGGTGACCAGGAACGCCTTCATCGCGGCCGCGGGCGCCTCGGGCAGCCGGCGGTCGTGCGCGATGAGCAGGTAGGAGCAGATGCCCATCACCTCCCAGCCGACCAGCAGCAGGACCAGGTCGCCGGCGACCACCACGAGCAGCATGGCGGCGGTGAAGAGGCTGATCTGCGCGGCGTAGGGCGGGTAGCGGTGGTCGACGTCGACGTCGTCGTGCGGGCCGCGCTTGAGGTAGCCGATCGAGTAGACCTGCACGGCCAGGGCCACCGCGGCGACCGCGACGGCGACCAGCGCGGCGGCGCCGTCCAGCCGCACCCCGAGGGTGACGGTCAACCCGCCCAGGTCGACCCACGTGGTGGAGGCCTCCGCCGCCCCGTCGAGGGTGACCAGCAGGGCCACCGCGAGCGCGAGCGCGCCGGCCGCACCGGCCACCCCGAGGGCGATCGCCGCGCGACGCGCCCGGCCCGCACCGGCGTCGCGGGGCGCGGGCGGCAGCAGCAGGCCGAGCAGGCCCGCCACCAGGGGTACGACCGGCAGCAGCGCGCCGAGCAGGGTGGTCGTGCTCACCGCTCCCCCTCCGGGCGGTCGGCCGCCCCGGACCGGGCTCCCGCCTCGACGGCGAGGGGGCTCGGCTCGGTCGCGGGCTCGGTCAGCGGGACCTCGTCCACGGCGACGGTGGCCCGCAGCCGGTAGAGCTGGAGCACGATCGCCAGCCCGACCCCGATCTCGGCGGCGGCCAGCACGATCACGAAGAGCGCGAAGACCTGCCCGCCGTGCGGCAGCGCCGCCTTCGCGGTGGTGTCCGCGGTGACCAGCACCAGGTTGACCGCGTTGAGCATCAGCTCGACCGCCATCAGCACCAGCACCGCGTTGCGCCGGCGCAGCACGCCGTAGACGCCGAGGCCGAACAGCAGCGCCGCGGTGACGTACGGGATGACCGGCCTCACCGCGACCGCCCCTGCTCGGCGCGGTCCCGCCCGGCGCCCGGCCGGCCGATGTCGGGACGGGAGAGCACGATCGCGCCGACCAGGGCGGCCAGCAGCAGGACCGAGAGCACCTCGAACGGGAGCACCCAGCTGGCGAAGATCTCCTCGCCCAGGCGTTCCGCGGTGCCCGCGTCGGGCAGCTCCACCGCCGTCCAGCGGTACGCGTCGACCAGCAGGGCGGCCAGCCCCAGCCCGGACCCACCGCCGATCAGCGCGGCCGGCCAGCCGGGCCGGTCCAGGTCGTCGGAGGCGCCGATCGGAGCCCGGGTCAGCATCACCGCGAACAGCAGCAGCACCACCACGGCGCCCACGTAGATCAGCACCTGCACCCAGGCCACCAGCTCGGCGCCGAGCACCAGGTAGATCCCGGCCAGCGCGCCCAGGCAGACCACCAGGTAGAGGCCGGCCCGGACCAGATGCTTCGTGCCCACCACCAGCGCACCCGAGCCGACCACCACCGCGCCCAGGGCGAGCAGCAGCACGTCCGCACCGGTCACCGCGCCACCCCTGCGGTCCCGGCCCGGCCGGCGGGCGCGCTCACGGGGCGGGCCTCGGCTCGCGACTGCGGGGCTCGCAACCCCGGCTCACTCCTCGCGCTCACGGGGCCGGCCTCGGCTCGCGACTGCGGGGCTCGCAACCCCGGCTCACTCCTCGCGCTCACGGGGCCGGCCTCGGCTCGCGACTGCGGGGCTCGCAACCCCGGCTCACTCCTCGCGCTCACGGGGCCGGCCTCGGCTCGCGACTGCGGGGCTCGCAACCCCGGCTCACTCCTCGCGCTCACGGGGTGCCCTCGCCGGGCTCCGGGCGCACGGTCGGGGCGGCCGGCCGGTCGGCGGGGGCGGCCGGGACGGCGGCCTTGCGCGCGGCGGCGGTCTCCTCCTTGGCCGGCTCGCCGTTCGGGTCGTGCGCCGGCGGCGGCGGCACGGTGCCCATCCACTGCCCGAGATGGTCCTTGTCGTGCAGCAGGTCCTTGATGTCGTACTCGGCGTACTCGAACTCGGGCGACCAGTAGAGCGCGTCGAAGGGGCAGACCTCGACGCAGATGCCGCAGTACATGCAGAGCGAGAAGTCGATGTCGAACCGGTCGAGCACGTTGCGCTGCCGGGGGCGGGCGGCGCCGGGCACCGCCACCTCCTCCTTGTGCGAGTCGATGTAGATGCACCAGTCCGGACACTCGCGGGCGCAGAGCATGCAGACCGTGCAGTTCTCCTCGAGCAGCGCGATCACGCCACGGGACCGGGGCGGCAGCTCGGGGGCGACGTCCGGGTACTGCTGGGTGGTGGAGCGCCGGGTCATCGTCTTCAGCGTGACGGCCAGCCCCTTGACCAGACCCGCGCCGGGCAGGCCGCGATCACCGGTGCCGCCCGCCTCGCTGCGCTCGCTGCGGTCGCTCATGCCGACCATCCTGCCCTGTGCCCGCGGCGCGCGCGACCACCCCCCGGTGCCCGGCTCGGCCGGATCACCCCCCGGTCGCGCTGACGCCGCCGACGGGCGGGAGCATCTCGACGCCGAGCTGCTGGAGGACCTGGAACAGCTCGTTGCAGCTCCACACGTCGATGATCCGGCCGGTGTCGTCGAAGCGCAGGAAGGTGGCGCCGGAGTAGCTGACCACCCGGCCGGTCGGCGGCACCGGACCGAACTGCCCGGCCTGGGTGCCCGCCGCCCGCCAGTGCACCGCCACCCGGTTCCCCGCGGCCACCAGGTCCACGATCTTGTAGCGCAGATCCGGGAAGGCCGCCCGGCGGTCCCGGTGCCAGGCGAGCGTGGCCTCCGGCCCGGAGCCGCCCGGTCCGGGGCACTCCGCGGCGATCAGGTCGTACGCGGACTCCTCCCGGCCGGCGTTCCAGACATCGGCGATGAAGCGTCGGGCCGCCGCCTCCACATCGGTCATCCCGGCAGCGTAGTCAGCGCACCCCGGGCCGGCCGGCCGGAGATCCGCAATGATGGGGACAGACGACGACGGCACCGGAGGAGACGGCGTGGGCGGCGAATCAGGCGGGACGACCGGCGGCAAGTACGTCGAGCCGGGCGGCGAGTTCACCCGGGACCAGCGCTACATCGCCACCCGGGTCACCGCCGACGGGCGGGACGGCTATCCGGTGGAGCCCGGCCGCTACCGGCTGGCGGTCAGCTTCGCCTGCCCCTGGGCCAACCGGATGATCATCGTCCGCCGGCTGCTCGGGCTGGAGGGGGTGCTCTCCATGGCGGTGGCCGGGCCGACCCACGACGCCCGGAGCTGGACCTTCGACCTGGACCCGGGCGGGCGCGACCCGGTGCTCGGCATCGAGCGCCTCCAGAAGGCGTACTTCGCCCGGTTCCCCGGCTACGACCGGGGCATCACCGTGCCGGCGATCGTGGACGTGCCGACCGGGCAGGTGGTGACCAACGACTACGCGCAGATGAGCCTGGACCTCTCCACCGAGTGGACGGCGTACCACCGCGAGGGCGCGCCGGAGCTCTACCCGGAGCGGCTGCGCGACGAGATCGACGAGGTCAACGCGATGGTGTTCCGGGACGTCAACAACGGCGTCTACCGGTGCGGCTTCGCCGGCAGCCAGGAGGCGTACGAGTCGGCGTACCGCCGGCTCTTCGACCGGCTGGACTGGCTCAGCGAGCGGCTGGCCGGGCAGCGCTACCTGGTCGGCGACACCATCACCGAGGCCGACGTGCGGCTGTTCACCACGCTGGCCCGCTTCGACGCGGTCTACCACGGCCACTTCAAGTGCAACCGGAGCAAGCTCAGCGAGATGCCGGTGCTCTGGGCGTACGCCCGGGACCTGTTCCAGACCCCCGGATTCGGCGACACCATCGACTTCGACCACATCAAGCGGCACTACTACGAGGTGCACCGGGACATCAACCCGACCGGGGTGGTGCCGCTCGGGCCGGACCTCACGAACTGGCTCACCCCGCACGGCCGGGAGGCACTCGGCGGCCGCCCCTTCGGCGACGGCACTCCCCCGCCACCCCCACCCACCGCCGAACGCATCGACCCCACCCACACCCCCCTCCGCTGACCCGGCGGGTAACCCGATCCCGTTGATCATGAGGTTGGCGGCGCGACACGCCGACGGCGACGCCGTCAACCTCATGATCAACGCGGGGCTGGCGGGGAGCGCCCGGGTCAGAGGGCTACGCGGACGGCGGCGGTGAGGACCAGTTGGGCCAGCGCGGCCGGGACCAGGACCAGCCAGCACAGCCGCTGCAACTGGTCCTCGCGCAGCCGGGGGAACGCCACCCGCAGCCAGATGACCAGGAACGACACGGCGAAGACCTTCAGCAGCGTCCAGAGCCAACCGAGCTGCGCGTCGGCGAACGGGCCGTGCCAGCCGCCGAGGAAGAGCACGGTGGTCAGCGCGGCGATCACCACGATCCCGACGTACTCGGCGAGCAGGAAGAAGGCGAACCGCAGGCCGGTGTACTCGGTCATGTAGCCGAACACCAGCTCGGAGTCGGCGATCGGCATGTCGAACGGCGGCCGGCGGATCTCGGCCAGCCCGGCCACGAAGAAGATGATCATCGCGGGCGCCTGCCAGAGCAGCCACCAGGGCTGCCAGGCCTCGACGATGCCGGGCAGGCTGAGCGTGCCCGCCGCCATCGCCACCGACGCCGCCGCGAGCACCAGCGGCAGTTCGTAGCCGAGCAGCTGCGCGGCGCCGCGCAGCCCGCCGAGCAGGCTGTACTTGTTGGCCGACGCCCAGGCCGACATCAGCACCGCCACCACGCCGACCCCGACCACGGCCAGCACGAAGAACAGGCCGATGTCCAGCGGCTGCCCGACCAGGTCGCCGGGGCCGAGCGGGATGACCAGCAGGACGAGCAGGTAGGGCACCAGGGCGACGGCCGGGGCCAGCCGGAAGACCGCCCGGTCCGCCTCGGCCGGGGTGACGTCCTCCTTCTGCACGAACTTCACCCCGTCGGCGATCAGCTGCGCCCAACCGTGGAACGCGCCCGCGTACATCGGGCCGAGCCGGCCCTGCATGTGCGCCATCACCTTGTGCTCGGCCTGCCCGACGAGCAGCGGCAGGGTGAGGAAGGCGACCAGCACGCCGCCCACCCGGATCACCAGCTCCAGCCAGAGCGGCATCAGGCCGTACCTCCGTCGTCGCCGGCCCGCTCGGTCGCGGCCGGCCCCTGCTCGGACGGCCGGTCCGCCGGCGGACCGGAGCGGGCGGTCCCCGCGCCACGGCCACCGGGCGCGCCCGGCAGCGGGCCGGCGTCGGCGGCGGCCGGGTCGGCCGGCGGCGGGCCGGCGGCGGGCCGGGAGGCACGGGGCGGCCGGGCGGGGCGCTCCCGGGCCGGGCGGGCCGGGACGCCGCCGCGCGGGCCCTCGCCGGCCCCGCCCGCGCCGGCCGGCGTCGGCGTCGTCCCCCACTCACCCGGCGCGGGTACCCCCGGCGGCCGGATCGGCCGGCGTCCGCCGCCCGCCTCGGACTCGCCCGGCTCCTTCGCGCCCGGCCACGGCTTGGCCACCCGGGAGGCCAGCACGAACTCCTTGCGCAGCGGATGCCCCTCGAACTCGGGCGGCAGCAGCAGCGGCCGCAGGCCGGGGTGGCCGGTGAAGTCGATCCCGAACATCTCGTGCGTCTCCCGCTCGTGCCAACCGGCGCCGGGGTAGACGTCCACCACCGAGGCGACCGCGGGGGCCTCGCGGGGCACCCGGGTGCGCAGCAGCACGCCGTGCCGGCGGGCCGTGGACCAGAGGTGGGCCACCACCGCGAAGCCGTCGGCCAGCTCGTCGACCGCGGAGAGCCAGTCGAAGAAGTCGCAGCCCAGCTCGGCGTCGTCGCGCGCGGCGCGCAACGCCTCCGCCCAGCTCGCCGGCGGTACGTCGACGGTGGCGCGGGCGTGCGCCTGACCGCCGGAGACCGACGCGGTGGCCTCGGCCGGCGCGAGCAGCGTGACAATCCGCTGGCCGACCTCTTCCGGAGTCATGCGGCTGATCCTAGGGCCTGCTCCGCCGGGCGCGCCGGTCCGAGCCGGGCACCCGGGCGGCCCGGACGGCGTCCCCGGCCCGCCCCGGCAGGGCGATCTGCGGGCTTTACCCGGCGGCGGGCCGGCCGGCGGGGAAGGATGAGTCTCGTGCGCGCTGTGACTGTGACCCCCGGTGTCGCCAACTCGCTGTCGCTCACCGAGGACTACCCGGAACCGGCGACCGAGGAGGGCGCGATCCTGGTCGAGGCACTCGCGGTCGGCATCTGCGGGACCGACCACGAGATCATCGGCGGGCACTACGGCGAGGCGCCGCCCGGCATGGACCGCCTGGTGCTCGGCCACGAGTCGCTCGGCCGGGTGCTGGAGGACCCGACCGGCACCCTCCAGCCGGGCGACCTGGTGGCCGGGATCGTCCGGTACCCGGACCCGGTGCCCTGCCCGAACTGCGCCGTCGGCGAGTGGGACATGTGCCGCAACGGCCGGTACACCGAGCACGGCATCAAGGCGCTGGCGGGATTCGCCCGGGACCGCTGGCGCATCCCGCCCCGGTTCGCCGTCGGGCTGGACCCGGCGCTGGCCCGGGTCGGCATGCTGCTCGAGCCGACCAGCGTGGTGGCGAAGGCGTGGGACCACATCGACCGGATCGGGCACCGCGCCGAGTGGCAGCCGCAGACCGCGCTGGTCACCGGCGCCGGTCCGATCGGCCTGCTCGCCGCCCTGCTGGCCACCCAGCGCGGGCTCTCCGTGCACGTGCTCGACCTGGCCACCGAGGGTCCGAAGCCGGCGCTGGTCGGCGCGCTCGGCGCGACGTACCACTCGACGAAGGTCGACCAGTTGGACTTCGAGCCGGACGTGGTGGTCGAGTGCACCGGGGCGCCGAGCGTCGTGATCGACGTGATGTGCCAGGCCGCCCCGACCGGCGTGGTCTGCCTGGCCGGCGTCTCCAGCGGCGGCCGCACGATCGACCTCGACGCCGGGGCGCTGAACCGCACCCTGGTGCTGGAGAACAACGTCGTCTTCGGCTCGGTGAACGCCAACCGCCGGCACTGGGACAGGGCCGCCGACGCGCTGACCCGGGCCGACCAGTCCTGGCTGGAGTCGCTGATCACCCGGCGGGTGCCGGTGAACGGCTACGTCGAGGCGTACACGCCGGAGCCGGACGACATCAAGGTGGTGCTGGACTTCGCCGCCTGACGCCCGACCAGGGCGGCCCGCCGGCGGGACGGGCCGCGCGGCCGGCGGTCAGATGCCGGGCAGCCGGCCGTTGCGGAACAGGTCGACGAAGAGCTGGTGGTCCTGTCGGGCCCGGTCGCCGTACGTGTGCGCGAAGTCCACCAGGTGGGTGACGAAGCCCGCCTCGTCGGCGTCCACCGCCGCGACGATCGCCTCCTCCGTGGAGTAGTCGACCAGGTCGTGGCTGGACTCGTCGTCGGCTACCGAGTGCATCCGGGCCACCGCCCGGCCCAGGTCGGAGAGCACCCCGGCCAGCTCCTCCGGCTCGTTGACGTCGGCCCAGTCCAGGTCGGCCGCGTACGGGGAGACCTCGGCGACGAGCTGGCCGACCCCGTCCAGCTCGGTGAAGCCCAGCCACGGGTCCGCGTGCGCCTGGAGCGCGCGCTGCGACTCGGCGGTGCGGTGCCCCTGGTGCTGGAAGTAGCCGGCGACGGACCCGTCCCGGATGTGCCGGGCGACCGCCGGCACCTGCGCCTGCTTCATGTAGATGACAACGTCGTTCTCCAGCGCCTGGGTGTGCCCCTCCAGCAGCAGGTTGTACGACGGCAGCCCGGCCGAGCCGATGCCGACGCCCTTGCGCAGCACCACGTCCTTGATCCGCGCCGCCACCGGGCGCAGCCGCGCCGAGGACGGGGGCAGGGTGCCGAGGTACTGCTCGAAGGCGGCGCGGACCCGGTCCCGGGTCTCCGCGTCGACCTCGAAGACCCCGTCGCCGAGGGAGAACCGGCGCTCGTAGTTGTCGATGGTGGTCTGCGTGGCGAGCAGGTCGACCCGGGTGTTCAGGCGGGCCTGCTGGAGCACCCGGCGCAGCACCCCGTCGGCGTTGTCCAGGGTGATCGAGCCGATCGCGTCGTCCCCACCGGCCGCGATGGCCCGCAGCTCGGTCAGGTACGACCGGGCGAAGCCGGCGACCAGGTCGCCGATGGAGCGGTCGGAGAGCGCCTTGCCGTAGCCGAGCAGGGCCACGCTGGCCGCCAGCCGCCGCAGGTCCCAGGTGAACGGCCCGACGTACGCCTCGTCGAAGTCGTTGACGTTGAACACCAGCTGGCCCGAGGCGTTCATGTAGGTGCCGAAGTTCTCCGCGTGCAGGTCGCCGTGGATCCACACCCGGCTGGTCCGCCCGTCGAGGAACCGGTCGTCGGCGAAGTCGCCGAGCTGGTCGGCGTAGAAGAGCGAGGCGCTGCCCCGGTAGAAGGCGAACGGCGAGGCCGCCATCTTGCGGAACTTGCGCCGGAAGGCGGCCGGGTCGAGCGCCATCGAGGCGCCGAACTCCTCGGTCAGCACGTCGACGATGTGGGCGGAACGCCGTTCCGCGGAGTTGCTCATGGTGCGCAGGCTAGCCCGCGCACACCAGCCGGACGCTCGGCCGACCGAGCGGAGCCGGGCGGCCGGTCGGGCGGTTCAGGAGGCCGGCGGGCGGACCGGCGGCGCGGTGAGCGACTCCGCCGAGCGCGGAGCAGCCCCGTCCCGGGGCCGGACGTCCACCGGCGGGGCGAGCGGATCCGGCCGGGGCACCCCGCCGAGGCCGGACTGCTCGGCGGCGATCTTCTCCTGCAACCGCAGGATGCCGTGCAGCAGCGCCTCCGGCCGGGGCGGGCAGCCGGGCACGTAGACGTCCACCGGGATGAGCTGGTCGACGCCCTTGGTCACCGAGTAGGAGTCCCAGTAGGGACCGCCGCAGTTGGAGCAGGCGCCAAACGAGATGACGTACTTCGGCTCGGGCATCTGGTCGTAGAGCCGCTTGATCGCCGGGGCCATCTTGTCGGTCACCGTGCCGGAGACCACCATGAGGTCGGCCTGCCGCGGGCCGTGGGCGAACGGGATGACGCCCAGCCGCATGAAGTCGTGCCGGCCCATGCTGCTCGCGATGAACTCGATGGCGCAGCACGCCAGGCCGAAGTTGAAGACCCAGAGCGAGTAGCGGCGGCCCCAGTTCAGCACGAACCGGATCGGCTCGCCGAGCACCCCCGGCAACTGCACGACCGCCCCCTTCCTGTCCTTCACCCGACAGTCAACCACAGCGCCGTGGCCGCAACCCGAGGGCCGAGAGCCGCGCCTGCCGGGGTGACGGCGCGCCCGGGCAGATCGACGCCGGCTGTCGGGATGATGAGCGCGGCACCCCGGGCCGGGCGGACGGCGACCCGACAGTACGGTCCCCGGACCCACTGCAACCTTTGCCGCCATCGACCGGTGTGACCGGTGTCGGGGCTCACCGCCCCGGGCATCCACGGGGGAGGACGAGTGGCTGTGACGGAGGACGCGCGGGCCGGCGGAGCAGCGCCCGGCCCCTTACCCGGGGCGGCACCCGACGGGCCGCCGGTGCTCTTCGACGACTTCTACCACGCGCACTTCCGTGGTCTGGTGGTGCAGCTGCGGGCGTACACCGGCGACCTGGGCCAGGCCCAGGACCTGGTGCAGGAGGCGTTCTGCCGGGCCTTCGCCCGGTGGGACCGGGTGGCCGGCTACGACGACCCGCTGGCCTGGATCCGGCGGGTCGCCTGGAACCTCGCGCACAGCCGGTGGCGGCGGCTGCGCACCGCGCAGGCGTTCCTGCACCGGCAGCGCGAGGTGCACGTGGCCGGACCGACCCCGGACCGGGTGGCGCTGGACGCCGCGCTGGCGTTGCTGCCGCCCCGGCAGCGCCGGGCGGTGGTGCTGCACTACCTCGCCGACCTGAGCGTCGCCGAGATCGCGGCGCAGGAACGCGTCGCCGAGGGAACCGTCAAGTCCTGGCTGCACCGTGGGCGGAGCGCCCTGGCCGCGTCGCTGCGGGACACCGAGGAGGCACGCGATGTCTGAGCACGATGCAGTCGCCCTGGCCGAGCGCTTCGCCCGGTACCGGAGCGAGGTGCTGACCGAGGTCGAGCCGCCGGGGCCGGCGGCGGTCCGCCGGGTGGTGCGGCAGCGCCGGCGCCGGACGCTCGGCACGGCCGTCGCGGCGGTCCTCGCCCTGGGCACCGGCCCGATCTTCGGGTACGCGGCGCTGACCGATCCGGGCCCGCGACCCGGGCCGGTGGATCCGACCGGCAGCCCGTCCGCCTCCCCGTCGGCGACCGGCTCGGCCAGCCCGTCGGCGTCGCCGGAGCCGACCAGCGCCAGCCCGACCCGGGCACCGGACGGCCGGATCAGCCGGGCGCAACTGCTCGCCGCACCGGTCTCCCTGCCGGGCTGGCGGCCCGGCCCGAGCTGCCCGGTCACCGACGTCCGGCTGGCCGGCGACCCCGTGCGGGACGGGACCAACGTGCTGGAGGGGCTCGCGCACGGGGACGTCGACGGCGACGGCGCCACCGAGACGGTCGCGCTGGTGCACTGCCTGCTCGGCACCGGCGGGCCGGCGCAGGTCGTGGCGTTCGACCGGGATCCGGCCGGCAGGGTGGTGACGCTGGGCCGCGTGGTGGCCACCGCGCGGGAGACTCCACAGTGGCTCACCGGGGTGGAGGTCCGACCCGACGGCCTGGTCCGGGTGCAGGTCGCCGACCTCGCACCGGGCGGCGGGTGGCCCGGCGAGTGGTCGCAACGACAGTGGCGCGGCTACCGCTGGAACGGCGAGCGGTTCGGGCAGACCGAGGGGCCGACGTCCTTCGGCCCGAACCCGTACTCCGCCAACCTCGCGATCAGTGTGGCGGAGCTGCGGCTCACCGAGGCCGACGACGGTTCCCGGGTGGGCTGGATCGAGGCGCGGATCCGCCACCTCGGCGGTCGGGAGGTCACCGCGGTCCAGCTGCGCCTGGAGCTGCCCGCGCAGCTCGAACCGGACGTCGACGGCTGGGGTGGCTGCGGCGCCGACGTGGCTGACCGTACGCCGTTGGTCTGCCGGTTCGGGTCGCTCGAACCCGGCGGGGAACTGCCGTTGCGGTTGGCCGTCCGGGTGCGGCCGGGGGTCGCCCTGCCTGCCGGGACCGCGCCGCTGAGCGTGGCGGCGCTCGGGCCGGGCAGCAACTTCCTGCTGGAACGGGACGACAGCGACAACCAGGACACGATCGTCTGGCGGTGAGGCCGGGGTCCCTGTGCGGCGTCGGCGACCCGCCGCACCGGGCACTCAGTACGTCGGACGCTGGAGCAGGCCGACGAACTCGACCAGCAGCCGCTCCCGCAGCGCCGGCGGCGCGGCGTCGAGCAGCGCGTTGACCAGGGCCATCCGCTCCGGTGGCGCGCCGCCGCCAGCCGGGGCCGGGTCGGATTCGGCGCCCAGGCCGAGGCCGGCGGCCAGACCGGCGACCAGGTCCGGGGTGAGCGCGTCCGGGGTCAACGCGGTGGCCAGGGCGCGCAGTTCGTCGGGGAGCCGCACCGGCCCGGCGGCCCGGGCCGCGGCAACCGCGGCGACCAGGTCCGGGCCGAACTCGACCACCCGGGGCGCGACCGACGCGGTGACGGTGAGGTGCACGCTGGCCGGCAGGTCGGCGTACGACAGCTGCGGCTGGGTGTGCCAGCCGCGCGCGGCCAGCTCGTCGACCAGCACGAACAGGTCCAGCTCGGGGTCGGTGCTGGTGAAGCAGACGACGGTGGACTCCGGCTCGGCCATCAGCCGCAGCGCGGCCACGCCGCGCACCGCGTCCGCCAGGCCGGCCACCGCGTCCCGGGTCAGCCCGGCCAGCCGCAGGTAGCCGTCGTCACCGAGGTGCCGCAGGGTGGCGTACGCGGCGGCGATCGGCCCGCCGGATCGGGTGGAGGCGATCACCGGGTTGATCATCGTGTAGCCGGGCCAGTCGGCGTACGCGAAGTACTGCGGGGCGCGCAGCGACGCGTCCCGGTGCAGCAGCACCGACACCCCCTTCGGGGCGTAGGCGTACTTGTGCAGGTCCACCGAGATCGACGTGACCCCGGGCACGGCGAAGTCGAACGGCGGCACCGGCAGGCCGAGCCGGCGCAGCCAGGGCAGGGTCCAGCCGCCGAAGCAGGCGTCCACGTGGCAGCGCACCCCGGCCGCCGCGGCCACCTCCGCGATCTGCGTGACCGGGTCGACGACGCCGTGCGCGTACGACGGGGCGGAGCAGACCACCAGCACGGTCTCCGGGCGGATCGCGGCGGCCACGTCGGCCGGGTCGGGGCGCAGCGTCGCCGCGGAGACGGGCACGGTGTCCAGGGCCACCCGCAGGTAGTGCGCCGCCTTGGCGAACGCGGCGTGCGCGCTGGCCGGCACCACGATCCGCGGTGCGGTGATCCCGGGGTGGGCGTCCCGGGCCGCCTTCACGGCCAGGATCAGCGACTCGGTGCCGCCGCTGGTGACGCTGCCGACGACCTCCGGGGCGGCGCTGCCGGGACCGCCGCCGAGCAGCCGGGCCGCCGCGCCGACCAGCGCGTTCTCCATCGCCAGCAGGGACGGGAAGGCGGTCGGGTCGAGGCCGTTGACGTGCGCGCTCTCCGCGTACGCGGCCACCGCCAGTTCGTCCAGCCCCGGCACGGCCGGGTCGTAGACGTACGCGAACAGCCGGCCCCCGTGCGTCGGCCGGTCCAGGCCCCGCAGTTCCCGGACCTCGGCCAGCACCCGGTCCGCCGGCACGCCCCGCCTTGGCAGCGCCCGCGCGTCCTTCTCCTCGTCGGTCATGGAGTTCGTGGTGCCCCTTCCGTGCTGATCAGCGGCTGGTCGTCGCCCCGCGGGGCCGCGGGCTCGCCGGTGCGACCGGCTTCGGCGAGGCGGGCGGGGGTGAGGTCGTAGGGGCGCAGCGCCACGAGGGCCACGGCCACCAGCAGGGCGGGGAGGACGGTGAAGCCGAGCAGCACGCCGAGGCGGGCGGTGTCGGACTGGGCGGCCGCCGCCCCGGTGTCGGACGGGACGTAGCCGGAGACCTGGAGGACCAGGCCGTAGATGCCCGGGCCGAGCGCCAGCCCGAAGGTCTCCCCGGCCGTCCAGAGCCCGGTGAACACCCCCGCCTGCCGCCGGCCGGTGCGCGCCTCGTCCCAGGCGATGCAGTCCGGGAGCATGGCCAGCGCGAAGACCTGCTGCCCGGCGTACCCGCAGCCGACCAGCGCGACCACCAGGTAGACCGCCACCGCGGGCAGCACCGGCGCGGCCACCAGGGCGAGCGCGCCGACCGCGAGGATCAGCGACGCGGCGACCAGGGCGGCCAGCTTGCCCACCCGGGCGCCCACCCGGGTCCAGAGCGGCATCACCAGCAGCGCCGGCCCGACGAAGCAGACGAAGAGGAGGGTCGGCCCGCCGTCGGGGTCGCGCAGGATCTGCCCGGCGAAGTAGTTGACCCCGGCCAGGACGGTGGCCACCCCGGCGGACTGCACCACGAAGCAGACCAGCAGCGCCCGGAACGGCCGGTTCCGGGCGGCCACCGCGAGCTGCCCGCGCAGCGTGGGCTCGCTCTCGGCCACCGTGCCGGTCGGGGCGCCCCGGGTGCCGAGGAACGCGCCGACCGCGCCGAGCACGATCAGCGCCGCGACGAAGAGCCCCATCCAGCGGTGCCCGGCGACGCCGCCACCGGCGGCCGACACGATCAGCGGGGCGACCGCCCCGGAGACCAGGATGGCCACCGCCAGCAGCGCGATCCGCCAGCTCATCAGCCGGGTCCGTTCCGCGTAGTCGCCGGTCAGCTCGGCCGGCATCGCCACGTACGGCACCTGGAAGAAGGCGAACGCGGTGGCGGTGGCCAGGAAGGCGACCGCCACGTACGCCCCGGCGGCCGGGCCGGCGTCCACCGGCCCGGCGAAGATGGCCGCGAAGAGCACCGCCATGGCCACCCCGGCGACCAGCAGGTACGGCCGGCGGGCACCCCAGCGCGACCGGGTGCGGTCGGAGATCCGCCCGGCCACCGGGTTGACCAGCACGTCCCACGCCTTCGGCCCGAGCACCAGCAGGGCGGCCACCCCGGCGGCCACGCCGAGGGTGTCGGTGAGGTAGGGCAGCAGCAACAGCCCCGGCACGGTGCCGAACGCCCCGGTGGCCAGAGAGCCCAGCGCGTACCCGGCGTGCACCCGACGCGGGAGCCCGGCCGGGACCGGACCGGTTCCAGCCGGCGGCGCGTCCATGCGCCCGAATGTTACTCACGTTATGGCCGGGGTCACATCCCCTCTTCCGGCGACCAGCCGGCCGCCGCCATCTCCACCCCGGCACCGCGCAACGGCGTCCCCTCCGCCCGCAGCCGGGCCCGCGCCTCCCGCTCGTGGCCGGGCGGCAGCCGGCCGGCGGAGGTCACCACCCGGTGCCAGGGCACGCCGCCGCCGTGCCGCGCCATGATCGAGCCGACCAGCCGCGCCGACGCCCGCCCGGAGCGCTCGGCCAGCGCGTCGGCGACCGCCCCGTAGGACATCACCCGGCCGGGTGGGATCCGCTCGACCAGGTCGAGCACCGCCTCGACGTACTCATCAGGGGTCACGACCGGCCAGGATATGGGAACGTCGCGGGGCCCGGCCGGCACGACCACGCAGAATGGGCGGGTGCGCGACGTAGTCACGGCCGCCCGGCGGGTGGTCGTCAAGATCGGATCCTCCTCGTTGACCACCGCCGCCGGCGGGTTGGACGACGGGCGGGTCGACGCGCTGGTCGACGCCCTCGGCGTCCGGGCCGCCGACGGCCGCGAGGTGGTGCTGGTCTCCTCCGGCGCGATCGCCGCCGGCCTGGCCCCGCTCGGGCTCGCCCGGCGCCCGCGCGACCTGGCCACCCAGCAGGCCGCCGCCAGCGTCGGGCAGGGCCTGCTGATCGGCCGGTACGCGGCCAGCTTCGCCCGGCACCGGCTCACCGTCGGGCAGGTGCTGCTCACCGTCGACGACGTCACCCGGCGGGCGCACTACCGCAACGCGTACCGGACCCTGCGCAAGCTGCTCGACCTGCGGGCGGTGCCGATCGTCAACGAGAACGACACGGTGGCCACCGAGGAGATCCGGTTCGGCGACAACGACCGGCTGGCCGCCCTGGTCGCCGCGCTGGTCCAGGCCGACCTGCTGGTGCTGCTCTCCGACGTGGACGCGCTCTGGACCGGCGACCCCACCCGGCCGGGCGCCGCCCGGATCAGCGAGGTGCACGACGAGCGGGACCTCGCCGGTGTGGACATCGGCGGAGCGGGCCGGGCCGGAGTCGGCACCGGCGGCATGGTGACCAAGGTCGAGGCGGCCCGGATCGCGACCGGCTTCGGCATCCCGGTGGTGCTCACCGCGGCCGACCTGGCCGCCGGGGCGCTGGCCGGCGAGCCGGTCGGCACACTGTTCCACCCCAGCCGGCGACGGCCGGCGGCCCGGCTGTTCTGGCTCGCCCACGCCACCTCGCCGCGCGGCCGGCTGCACCTGGACCCGGGCGCGGTGGCGGCCGTGGTCGACCGGCGCAAGTCGCTGCTGCCGGCCGGGATCACCGCGGTCGACGGGGCGTTCACCGCCGGCGATCCGGTGGACCTGGTGGACACCGAGGGCGCGCCGGTGGCCCGGGGTCTGGTCAACTACGACGCGGTCGAGCTGCCCGGCCTGCTCGGCCGGTCGACCGGGGAACTCGCCGCGGCGCTCGGCCCGGCGTACGAACGGGAGGTCGTCCACCGCGACGACCTGGTGCTGCTGTGACTGGTGCTGCGGTGAGGAGTGTCGGATGAGCGTGATTGAGCAGGCCCGGCGGGCCCGGACGGCGGCGGAGGAACTCGCCGTCGCCACCCGTACGGTCAAGGACGCGGCGCTGCACGCGATGGCCGCCGCGCTGGTGGCGCGGACGCCGGAGATCCTGGCCGCGAACGAGGCGGACCTGGCGGCCGGCCGGGCGGCCGGGCTGAGCGCGGCCGTGCTGGACCGGCTCGCCCTCGACCCGGGCCGGGTGGCCGGCATCGCCGACGCGCTGCGGCAGATGGCCGCCCTGCCCGACCCGGTCGGCGAGGTGGTCCGCGGCTCGACCCTGCCCAACGGCCTGGAGCTGCGCCAGATCCGGGTGCCGTTCGGGGTGGTCGGCATCATCTACGAGGCCCGGCCGAACGTGACCGTGGACGCGGCCGGCATCTGCCTGAAGTCGGGCAACGCGGCGCTGCTGCGCGGCTCCTCGTCGGCGGCGCACTCCAACGCGGCGCTGGTCGCGGTGCTGCGCGACGCGGTCGCCGGGGCCGGCCTGCCGGCCGACGCGGTGCAGCTGCTCGACGCCGGCTCGCGTGACTCGGTCAAGGAGCTGATGCGCGCCCGCGGTCTGGTCGACGTGCTGATCCCGCGCGGCGGGGCGTCGCTGATCCGCACCGTGGTCGAGGAGTCCACCGTGCCGGTGATCGAGACCGGGGTGGGCAACTGCCACGTCTACGTCGACGCCGCCGCCGACCTGACCAGGGCGGTGGCGATCGCCCTGAACGCGAAGACCCAACGGCTGTCCACCTGCAACACTGCCGAGTCGCTGCTGGTGCACGCGGCGGTCGCCGACGCCTTCCTGCCGCCGGTGCTGGCCGCGTTCGCCGACGCGGGGGTGACCGTGCACGGCGACGAGCGGGTCGCCGCGCACTCGCCCGCCGTGCGGCCGGCCACCGAGGAGGACTTCGCCACCGAGTACCTCTCGGCGGACATCTCGGTCGCCGTGGTCGACTCGCTGGACGCCGCGGTCGCGCACATCCGGCGCTACGGCACCGGCCACACCGAGGCGATCGTCACCGACTCGACCACGGCCGCCCGGGACTTCGTGGCCCGGGTGGACGCGGCGGCGGTGATGGTGAACGCCTCCACCCGGTTCACCGACGGCGGCGAGTTCGGCTTCGGCGCGGAAATCGGCATCTCCACCCAGAAGCTGCACGCCCGCGGCCCGATGGGGCTGCCCGAGCTGACCTCCACCAAGTACGTGGTGACCGGGAGCGGCCACCTGCGCGGCTGACCGTCCGGGATGGAGGGCTGGATGGTGGGGGCACCGCCGGATTGCGCCGGCCCGATAGTCTGGGGCCGGTTCGGCACGGGCTTGTCTGGGGAGGCGGCATGCTGGGCGAGAGCGCCCTGGAAGAGCAACTGGCACAGGCACGGGCCGCGCTGCGCGAGGTGAGCCGCGGCGTCGCCCCGCCGGAGCGCACCGAGTCGGTGGCCGAGGCGGCCGACGGGCGGATCCGGGTCACCCTCGGCACCGACGGCCGGGTCAGCGCCATCGAGATCGACCCGCGGCTGCTCCGCGAGGGCTCGGATTACCTCGCCGACGAGCTGCGCCAGGCGGTGAACGCCGCGCTCGACGGGCAGGACGAGGGCACCGCCCCCGCCGAGCCGATGCCCGACCTCGCCGCGATCAGCGCCACCGTCGAACGCCTGCAGGACCAGAGCATCCGGCAGATGCGCGAGATGAGCCAGGCGATCAGCGAGACCATGCGGAAACTGCAGCAGCGGGGCTGACATGGAGAACCTCGACGTCGACATCGACGCGCTGCGCCGGGGCGCGACGGAGCTGGAGCAGGCCCGGGAGTCGGTCCGCCAGACCTTCGAGGGCTTCCAGGCCGCCGTCGCCGGTTACGCCGCCGCGTTCGGCGGCGACGACATCGGCACTTTGCTCGGGGTGGCCCACCAGGCCTGCGTGGACGCGTTGACCGAGTGCCTCAGCACCAACATCGAGGAGCTGACCAGCTACGCCGACGGGCTGCACCAGATGGCCGACGGCTACCGGGCGGTCGAGGAGGACGTCACCGCGTCCTTCCGCTCGATGCTCGGCGCGCTGGGCGGATGACCGCTCGGCGCGCCGGGCGGACGAGCGACGCACGAAAGGAGTCACGGTGGGTCTGACCCTGCCGGGCGAACTCGCCTCCCTGCTGTCGATGCTCGGCTACGAGTGGCCGCAGTCCGACGAGACGGCGCTGTTCCAGCTGGCCGGTGAGTGGACCGGGATGGCCGGGCAGATCTCCGGTTCGGTCGCCCAGCTGGAGTCGGCGGCGCGGACGGTGCTCGAGAACAACCGGGGCGAGAGCTTCACCGCCTTCGCCAGCGAGTGGAACGACGCCGAGTCCGCCGCGCGCAACATCGCCGACGTCGCCAACCCGGCGAACGTCATCGGCATCGGGCTGATGGTCGCGGCGGGTGTGGTGCTGGCCCTGAAGATCCAGGTGATCGTCCAGCTGGCGCTGCTGGCCATCCAGATCGCGCAGGCCATCGCCACGGCGGCGGTCACCTTCGGCGCGTCCCTGCTGGAGATCCCCATCTTCAAGATGATCACCGGCATGATCATCGACCAGCTGATCGGCATGGCGGTGGACACGGTGCTCAATGGCTAGGAAGCGGACCGCTGCCCCCCGGCAGACGCAGGCCAAGGGCGCCAAGATCGTCTCGGCGTACCTGGAGAACGCCGACGTCTTCCGCACCGCCAAGTCGGCCGGCACCAAGCCGAACGGCCCGGCGGTGCTGGTGCTGCGCAACCGGCCGGATTTCCACAAGCGGGACTTCGACCGCAAGGCCAGGGACCTGGTCCGGCTCGGCCAGGAGGGCCGGCTGAGCAAGGCCAAGTCGGACCGGACAAGCGTCTACCACCGGGGGGGCCGAGGGACCACGCCGGGCAACCGGAGCCGCACCAACGTCTTCCGCGACCGGGTGACCCGCCGCCTGACCAGGAACAACCGGCTGACCCAGCGGCACGGCACCCCGGCGACCAACCAATACCTGGCCAACAAGGACCTCGTCGATCGGCTCTACGGCGGCCGGGGGCCGATCACCGCCCGGGGCCAGGGACTCGACCCGGACCACGTCCACGAGCTGCAACTCGACGGAAAGGACGAATACGCTAACCTCAGGCTGATGGACGCCTGGACCAACCGCGAGATCGGCCGCGAGATCTCCGTGGCGTTGCACGACGTCCCCGAGGGCACCCCGGTCATCGTGAAGGTAGTGCCGTGACCCAGCCGGACCCCGCCGTCCTCGCCCGGATCGCCGAGAAGGTGGAGCTGCTCAACCGGGTGGAGGCCGAGCACGGCTTCGGCGTGCTCATCGAAGGGCCGGCGCCGCTGGAACCGATCGCCGACCTGCCCGGCGTCGCCGAGGTCTACAGCCTGTTCCAGCGCCTGGAGGGCGACAACTTCCGGTTCCACGCGCCGAAGGAGATCCTCACCCCGCAGGCCTGGGCGGAGTACGAGGTCAACCCGAACGACCCGATGGGCAGCCCGCTGATCGTCGGCTACGAGATGAACAGCGTCCCCTCCGGCATACGCGCCGAGATCCGTGGCGGCGACCCGATCTACCTCGACCTGGAAGACCTGGACGTGTACTACATGGAGTCCAGCGCCTACGTCTACCAGTACGAGCACCCCGACGAGGACGTCGAGTTCACCATCATCGCCCCCGACGTGGCCACCTTCTTCGACGAGCACGTGCTCGGCCCCCGCTACCCGGAGCTGACCTCCGTCGTCCTCGGTCCGGCCGCCCCCGAGCAGCGGCTGCGCAAGGGCCGGCACGCCGGCGAGTACGCCGACAACTGGCGGCGGCTGCTGATCGCCGCCGGCCTGTCCTCCTGACCCACCCGTCGACCCTGCTTAAGGACCGTCATGGCAGCTGATCCGCGGTTCACCGCGTTGTGGAACGAGGACGAGCTCATCCCGTACCCGCGCGAGGCGTGGCTGGAGGGGGGATTCACCCCCGACATGCTCCCCGAGGGCGACGAGATCCCGCTCGACGTGGCGGTGGTCTTCACCGCCTTCCTCGAAGGCGACATCGAGCTGTTCGACACGATCCAGCTCACCACCGAGGACGGCTCGCTGGACGTCCGCCTCATCGTGGTCGGCGCGGTCGCCGACAACACCGACCTGCTCTACGTGCTCGACCCGAAGACCGGCGAGATCCTCCAGTTCGACCTGGCGGCCCAGGACGTGCAGGCGGTCAACAGCAACTTCCGCACCTTCGTCGAGTTCCTCTACCAGTTCGCGCTCTTCGTCGAGGCCGACGAGGGCAAGGCCGGCCGGGCCGAGCGGGCGGAGGCGCTGCGCACCACGCTGGAGAGCATCGACCCGGCCGCGTTCGGCCCGGACGGCTGGTGGCCGCTGGTGATCAGCCAGCTGAAGTGACCACCGGGCGGCAGGCCCGGATCGCCCGCAGCGTGGTGTGCACGTCGAACTGGTGACCGTCGTCGCTGTCCCAGCCGCCGTCGCTGCGCTGGGTCTCGGCCAGTCGGCGGCGGGCCGAGACCAGCAGCCACTGCTCCTCGCCCACCTCGACCCGGCGCAGCGTCGCGGCCAGCCACGCCGCGTCCGCCGGGGACAGTTGCGGGATCCGCTCGGCCAGCACCGCCTGGATCCGCGCCGACTCGTCGTACATCCCCTGCCGGTGCAGGACGGCCGCGCTCAGCCAGCCGGCCGGCAGGAAGGACGGCCAGCTGCCGTCCGGCCCGAGCTGCCCGGCGACGGCCTGCGCCGCCGCCTGCACCACCCCGGCGTACGCCCCGCCGACGCGGTGGTCGAGCGGGCCGGCGGCCCGGGCGTCCAGCCCGGCCACGGTCAGCCAGAACCCGGCGTTGGCGGTCAGGTAGAAGCGCGCCTCCGGGTCGCCCGGCCGGGCCCACTCGGGCGCGACCCCGGCCAGCGACGGGTCCTCGTCCCAGCCACCGTCGCGCAGTTGCCGGGCGGCGAGCCAGTCCAGCGCGTGCCGCGCCGCCGGGCGGCCGAGGGCGCCGAGGTCGTCCAGCTCGGCCAGCCGGTAGCAGGTGGCGTCCACCGAGCCGACGTCCCCGTCGAGGATGGCCGGCCAGCCGCCGTCGGGCGTCTGCCCGGCCTCGGCCGCGTCGAGCAGTTCGGCCGGCGCCGGCGCACCGGTGCGCAGCCGGGAGAGACGGGCGCGGTCCACCGCGTCCCCGTGCGCCACGACGAAGCCGATAGCGGCGTCCATGTCCACCACGGCGGACACGCTACCTGCGCAAAGGCGATTCCGCCTCGGGGAATCGGCCGAGGCCGGGGCGGGCGCGCCGCCGCCTCCGACCCCGGCCGACCGGTCAGTACGCGGGCAGCGAGGGATCGATCTGCTTGATCCAGGAGAGCACGCCACCCTGGACGTGCACCGCGTCCCGGAACCCGGCCGCCTTCAGCGCGGCGAGCGCCTCGGCGGAGCGGACGCCGGACTTGCAGTGCAGCACGATCTGCCGGTCCTGCGGGAGCCGGGCCAGCGCCTCACCGGAGATGATCTCGCCCTTGGGGATCAGCGTGGCGCCGGGGATCCGGACGATCTCGTACTCGGCCGGCTCCCGGACGTCGACCAGGAAGATGTCCTTGCCGGCGTCCTGCCACTCCTTGAGCTCCAGCGCGGTGATGGTCGCGTCGACCACCGCCTCCTGCGCCTCCACCGACACCGCGCCGCAGAAGTCCTCGTAGTCCTCCAGCAGGTCGGTGACGGTCGGGTTCTCGCCGCAGAGCACGCAGTTCGGGTCCTTGCGCACCTTGATCTTGCGGTACGACATCTCCAGGGCGTCGTAGACCATCAGCCGGCCGACCAGCGGCTCGCCGATCCCGGTGAGCAGCTTGATCGCCTCGTTGACCTGGATCGAGCCGATCGAGGCGCAGAGCACGCCGAGCACGCCACCCTCGGCGCAGGACGGCACCATGCCGGGCGGCGGGGGCTCCGGGTAGAGGCAGCGGTAGCAGGGGCCGTGCTCGGCCCAGAAGACCGACGCCTGGCCGTCGAAGCGGTAGATCGACCCCCAGACGTACGGCTTGCCGAGCAGCACCGCCGCGTCGTTGACCATGTAGCGGGTGGCGAAGTTGTCGGTGCCGTCGACGATCAGGTCGTACTGGGCGAAGATCTCGCGGACGTTCTCCCGGTCCAGCGCGGTGTTGTGGATCTCCACGTTGACCAGCGGGTTGATCTCGCGGATCGAGGCCGCGGCGGACTCCGCCTTCGAGCGGCCGACGTCGGAGACGCCGTGGATGATCTGCCGCTGGAGGTTGGACTCGTCGACGGTGTCGAAGTCGATGATGCCGAGCGTGCCGACGCCGGCCGCGGCGAGGTACATCAGGGCGGGCGAGCCGAGGCCACCGGCGCCGACACAGAGCACCCGGGCGTTCTTCAGCCGCTTCTGCCCCTCGACACCGACGTCGGGGATGATCAGGTGGCGCGAGTAGCGGCGGATCTCGTCAACGGTCAGCTCGGCGGCGGGCTCGACGAGCGGGGGCAGCGACACGGTGGACTCCCCGGGATCGGCGGTGGCGAACCGCGCCATTGTCGCTCGCCGGCCGGCCGGTCGGCCATGAGGAGGGACACGTCGCCCGACATTCGGGAGCGGGAATAAGGCGGCCGTGCCGGGATCGTCAGGGAACGATCTCGCCGGCGTAGCGGCGGCCGTCCAGCCAGGGCCAGGCGTACGCGACGCAGCCCTGGAGGCCGTACGTCTGCTGCTGCATCACCGGCGCGGGGCGGCCCGGCCCCGGGCAGGCCTCGTGGCCCTCGCCGAACTCGTGCCCGACCTCGTGGTTGATCACGTACGCCCGGTACACCTCCAGCGGCGCCCCGTAGTCCGGGACCGCCTCCAGCCAGCGGGCCAGGTTGATGATCACCTGCCCGGGCAGCCGGCAGGAGGTGTACCCCTCGGTGCTCAGCCCGCCCTCGGCGCACATCACTTCCGAGGTGCGCGGGGTGGCCAGGTAGACGGTGAAGTCCGCGACCTCGGCGTCGGCCACCCGCTGCACCCGCCGCTCGCCCCCGGCCGTCCAGCCCCGCGGGTCGGCCAGCACCTCCTCGACGGTGGCGGCGAAGGCGGGGGCGTCCTGCCCGGTGCCCCGCTCCACCGCCACCCGGTAGCGGCGCAGCAGCCCGTCCGCGCCGTAGATCGGCGATTCGCCGGGGGCGGTGGTGAAGCTGCCGGCGCCGACCCTCGGATAGGTGCTCGGCTTCGCGCGCTCGGCGGCCCCGTACGCCATCGGGCCCGGGCCGGCACTCGGCGGCCGGTGCGCCGAGCCGCCCGCCCTGGCCAGTGCCACCGCGGAGACCGCCGCGACGAGCAGGACCAGACCGAGCAGGACGGTCCGACGGCGGCGCCGGTGCATCCGGACCAGGCTGGGCCGCGGGCGCGGCCGGGTGGGGCCGGGATCAGGCGGGTCGCAAGGGGACGACGACGTCATGCGGCCAGCGTCGCACATTAACCAGGTATTTCCGCGCATTAAACACGAATAGGGCAAATAGGCGGGTGCCTTTCTCATGCCGCTCGCGCTATTCCGTCCGGAAACCGCCTTCCTGGGCGCGAACCGGCCGATCGCCGGAATCCACCGCTACAGCGGTGGGCCCGCGTACCGGCGGCCGTCCCGGTACGGCCAGGGGTTGGCCCGGCAGCCGTCGAGGAAGAGCGTCTGCTGCATCATCACCGGCGCCGGCCGCCCCGCGCCCGGGCAGCGCTCGTGCCGGTGCCCGAGTTCGTGGCCGACCTCGTGGTTCACCACGTAGGTGCGATAGACCGACAGCGGCACCCCGGCCCGCACGAAGTGCGGCACGGACAGCCGCCAGCGGTCCAGGTTGATGATCACCTTGCCGGGCGCGCGGCAGGACGTGTAGGGCTTCCCGCCGATCCGGATGTCCACCCCACCCGCCGCGCACATCCGCCGTGCCGTCGCCGCGGTGACCAGGTAGACGGTGAAGTCGTGCCCGGCGCGGGCCCGGACCTGCTGCAACCGGAGGCGGCCGCTGTCGACCCAGCTCCCCGGCCCGGCCAGGGCCGTCTCGACGGCCGCCCCGAACTCCCCGGTGTCCTCGCCGGAGCCGGCCTCCACGGCCACCCGGTAGCGCCGCAGCACCCCGGCCTCGCCGAGCACCGGGCCGACCCGGTCGTCGTACCCGAAGCTGCCCCGCCCGGCCGAGGGCACCGGCCCCGGCAGCCGGAGCACCGGCGGCGGGGGCGGGGTGGCGGTGGGAGTCGCGCTCGGCGTCGGCGACGCGCTCGGTGCCGGGGTGGGCACGGAGACCGCCTCCAGCACGGCGCCGGCACCCGCGCCCGCGTCGGCGCCCCGCCGGTCGGTCACCACCGCCACCGTGGCGACCACCGCCAGGACGAGAGCCAGGGCCTGCATCACCCGCCGGAGCCGGCGGTATCCGCGGCCCGCGGAACGACGCCGCGCGCCATCGGCGCGGCCGCCGGGGACCGGCACAACTGGCTGGTGGTGACCGGTGGCCGGCCGGCGGGACGGGGACATCCCGGTCAGCCTGCCATGTCGCGCCGCCGGGCGGTCTCCTCCGTTTCGGTGAGCAGTCCGACCACGGCACGGGCCACCAGGCGGGGCACCTCCAGCTGCGCCACGTGCCCGACCCCGCCCAACAGCATCAGCCGGCTGTCCGGGATGACCCGGGCCGTCTGCGGGGCCACCCGTACGTCGACCAGCCGGTCGTTGCGGCCGCCGACCACCAGCGTGGGCGCGCCGACCGAACGGGCGAGCCGCCACAACGACCCGGACCCCGGCAGGTACGCGCGCAGGAAGCTGGAGACCAGCCCGCGGAAGGTACGCACATACGCCGCCGCGTAGTGCTCGGCCTGGTAGCGGATCCGGATCTCCTCCAGCGCCTCCCGTCGGCGCTGCTCGCAGATCCGGCTCAGGTCGGCCACGCACGCCTCCATCACCTGCTGGGCCATCACCTCGGGCGCCAGCTGGGCCAGCCGCCAGGCGGCCAGCCGCTCGCCCTGGGGGATCGCCAGCAGCGGCAGCATCCGGCCCTGCAGGGAGCGGTGGAAGCTCAGGAACGGCAGGGCCGGCGAGACCAGCGTCAGGGTGCGGACCAGGTCCGGCCGGGTCGCCGCCACGTACACCGAGACCGCCCCGCCGAGCGAGTTGCCGAACAGGTGCACCGGGCCCCGGCCCGAGTGCTCGATCCAGCGGACCACCCGCTCGGCGAAGGACGGCACGGTGTAGCGCCGACCCGGCTCACTGCGGCCGAACCCCGGCAGGTCGATCGCCTGCCCGTCGAGCCGGTCGGCGAGCAGCCAGGCCAGGTCGGTCCAGTTCTGCGACGAGCCGCCGAGCCCGTGCACGTAGAGCGCCGGCTCGGCGCCGGGAGCGGTCGCCGGGGTCTCCCGGACGTAGGTGACCGTCCCGTCGAGGCGTACCTCCCGGCCCGGCCAGGGTGGCGGGACCGAGTGCTCCGGAAGGAGATGATCCGGCCAGAGGGTGGCGGGCTTCATCGCTCCAGTCTGCCCCGGAACGCTCAGGCCAGCAGCGCCTCGAGCCGGCGGTTCACCGCGGCCAGGGTGGCCCGGACCACCGCCTGCCGGGGGTCGCCGGCGACCAGCGCCGACCCGGCGAGCTGCTCGACCCAGCCGTCGCAGACCAGCAGCACCACCACCGTGGCCACCTCACAGTTGCCGAACGGCACCACCGCGGCGTGCTCGACGAAGCACCGCCCGCGCTCCGGCGCGGACACCGCACCGCGGAGCAACTCGTCCACCGCCGCCGCGGCGGCCACCGCGCAGAGCCGCAGCACGTAGCCGTCCACCGCCGGGCCGGTGGAGTAGCCGGCGGCGCTCTGCCCGCCGGCGATCAGGCGTACCTCCACGGTGGCGTCCAGCCCGAACGTGCTCACCTGCACGTGGTCGATCACCACCCGGGGGCCGGGGGCGCCGCCGGTGGCCAGCGGCCGGGAAGGCGCGCTCTCCGTGGTGGTTACCTGCCCGCCGGAGTAGGAGGCGCCGGTGGCGGGACTGCCGGTCGCCGTCCCCGCCGGGGCGGCGGAGACCGAACCCGGCTCCTCCACGGTGGCCCGGCCCCGGTGCGGGCCGGCGGCCTGCCGGCGCCGGCGGGGGGTGGCCTCCGGCTCGGTCGGCTGCTCGGCCCGGGTCGGGCCGGCCTCCGTCCGGGCCGCCGGAACCCGGGGTTCCGTGGTGGACGCCCGGGCCTCGGCGGCGCGTGGCTCGGGAGCCGAGCCGCGCGGCTCGGCGGTCCGCGGCTCGACGGTCCGCTCCGCGGCGCGGGGCTCGGCCGCCCGGGGTTCGGTGGCGCGGCGGCGCACCGGAGGCGGCGGCGCGGCGGGCAGGCCGGGCACGTTCTGCGGCGCGGCGGCCAGCCCCATCCGCTCCTGGAGCAGGCGGGCAACCTGCCGGCTCACCTCGGCCGGGTCGGCGCCGTCGGCGAGATCCAGTCGCAGGCTGTGCGCACCGGCCGGGGTACGGCGCAGCGCCGCGTCGCGGACACCGGCCACCTCGCGGACGGCGTCCAGGATCGCGTTGACGTCGAAGCCTTCCGGCCGCTCCCGCATCGGGGCGGGCTCGTCGTCGCGGCGCAGGTGGGTGGCGATGCGGGCGAGTTCCGGGGTTTCGGCGGGTGGCTCCACGGCTGGCGGCTCCGGCACGACGGGCACGTCCGGCTCGGCGGGGACGCGCTGCGGCAGCACCGCCGACGCACGGTCCGGCAGCCGGTCGTCGGCCGGCTGGGCCGTCGGCACCGGTTCGGGGGCGGATCGGCGGGCCGCGTAGGGAGGGGCGCTCGTCGGGGTTGGCGCGGTCGGGGTGCGGTCGCGGCGCGCGTCCCCGCTCGTGGCGGGCGCGGTGGCGGGACCGCTCGGGGTCGGGTCGCCGGGTGGTTCCGGCGTCGCGGTGGCCGCCTCGGCCGACCGGAACCGGAACGGCCGGTTGCTCCGGGGCTCGGACCGCGGCTCGCCCTCGGTGGGGGACGGCGTCGCGCCGGACGACTCGGCGGCGCCGCGGTCGTAGGACGGGGGCGCGCTCGCCGGGGTGGCGGCCGGCGGGCCACCCGCCCAGGACGGCCGCTCGGCCGGCGGCTGGTACGCCGGCCGCTCGGCCGGGGGCTCGTACGCCGGCCGCTCGGCCGGAGGCTCGTACGCCGGCCGTTCGGCCGAGGGCTCGTGCGGCGTCCGCGGCTCGTACGCCGGGCGGGGCTCGGGCTCGGCGCGGGCCGGCTCGTACGGCCGACTCAGCTCGGGTCGCGGCGGCTCGTAGGGGTGGCTCGGCTCGGCGCGCACCGGCTCGTACGGCCGGTTCGGCTCGCTGGCCCAGCCGGGTGTCGGCTCGTCGCGGGCCCGCCGGCCGGTCGGCTCGGCCTCCTCCCGGACCCGCCGGCCGGTCGGCTCGGCCTCCTCCCGGGCCCAGGACGGCGCCCAGCCGCTGCCCCAGCTCGGCCGGTTCCAGTTCGGGCCGGACCAGTCGGGCTCGGTGGCCGGCGCCCGGTCCGTGGTTGGCGCGGCGGCGGCGGGGCCGGCCGGGTCGCCGGCGGTCAACGCCCGGTCGAGGCCGGCGGTGCGGTCGGGGCCGGCCGGGCCCGGGCGGGGCTCCGGGGTCGACGGCTCCGGCGGGAACGGATCGCCCCAGCCGCGTGGGTCGACGGCCGACGGCGGTTCCCCGGTCTCGGGCCGGTCGGCGGTCGGCGCGTGGAAGCCGGGCGGCACCTCGAAGCCCGAGGCGGTCGTGCCGACGGGCGGGACCTGCACGGCGGGCGGCGCGGAGGTGGGCGGGCCCGGCTCCGCCCAGCGGGTGGGCCGGCCGGGCGGGTCGTCGGACGCGTGCCGGGCCGGGCCGGGCTCCGGCTCGGCGAGGCCGTGCGGCGGGGCGGGCTGCTCGACCGCCGGCGCGGGGCGCTGCGCCGGCACCACGAGGCGGTCACCGTCGGAGTCCCGGCGGGGCTCGCCGAGCAGGCCGGGCGGGGCGCTGACCGGCGTCACCCGACCGGGCGGGGCGCTCACCGGCGCCGGCCGGTCGGCCGGCGGCTCGGCCGCGGACCGGCCGAACCCGTTGACCCGGCGGCCGTTGGTCCGGGTCGGCGGGGTGTCGGCGGGCAGGCCGGGCAGCGCTGGCGGCAGGTCGCCGTGCCGGGGCGAGGAGGCGCCCCAGCCGAGGGTCGGGTCGGGCTGGCGCCAGGACGGCGCCGGCTCCCGGGAACCACCGGTCTCCCCGCTCCGGGCCCAGCCGGCCGACGAGGGCGCCCACCCGTTGCCGGTACGGGCCAGGTCGTCCTGCTGACCCGTCCCGTCGCCGTGCTCTCCCGGGGTGGCGGCACCGGGTTGCCCTGATTCACTCACCGCGCGCTCCTTGGTCGCCCCCGCTGAGGCTACCGTGTGGTGACAGTGGCGATAAGTTACAGCGGCGGGCCAATTCCGCGACGGGTCAGAGCGCGGACCGGTTCGGGGGAAAAGTGCCGGCTCGTACACAGGAAACTCGGAGGTTCCCATGACCGCTGTGGGGAACGGCGCCCAGACCGCCGGCCGGCCCACGCGCCTGCCCCGTTCCGCGCGGCGCAAGCAGCTGCTCGCCGCTGCTCAGGAGGTGTTCGTCGCCCAGGGCTACCACGCCGCCGCGATGGACGACATCGCCGAGCGGGCGGGGGTCTCCAAGCCGGTGCTCTACCAGCACTTCCCCGGCAAGATGGAGCTCTACCTGGCACTGCTCGACACGCACTGCGACGCGATCGTGGCCAAGGTGCACGACGCCATGCGGGGGACCAACGACAACAAGGAGCGGGTCAGCGCCTCGGTCCGCGCGTACTTCGACTTCGTCGACCACGAGAGCGAGGCGTTCCGGCTGGTCTTCGAGTCGGACCTGCGTAACGACCCGGCCGTGCGGCAGCGCGTGGAACGGGTCGAGCAGGGCTGCATCGCGGCGATCACCGACACCATCATCTCGGACACCGGGGTGAGCCGGGCGCACGCCGAGCTGCTGGCCTCGGGCCTGGTCGGGGCGGCCGAGACCGCCGCGCAGTTCTGGCTGGCCGGCGGCCGGCAGGTGCCCAAGGCCGAGGCCGAGGCGCTGGTGGCGGCGCTGTCCTGGCGCGGCATCGCCAGCTTCCCGCTGCAAGGTGAGTCAGCCTGACCGTCACCCCCGAGATCGGATAGCCTTCGCACGGCGGCTTTTTCGCCCCAGTTGAGGAGGCACAGTGGAGGTCAAGATCGGCGTGCAGTACGCGCCGCGCGAGCTGGTTCTGGAGAGCGCGCAGTCGCCGGCCGAGATCGAGCAGATCGTGACCGACGCCATCGCGAAGAACAGCGGCGCGCTGTCCCTGACCGACGAGAAGGGCCGGCGGGTCGTCGTCCCGGTCGACAAGGTCGCCTACGTGGAGATCGCCGAGGCGGCCCCGCGCGCGGTCGGGTTCACCGTCCGCTGAGCGGGCCCCTCCGTCCGCGGCAGGTGACCCCGCGCACCTGCCGCGGGCAGCGCGGCAGCAACTGATCGCCCGCGCGCACGGCTCAGTTGTTCAGGCCCGCGGCGGCCATCCGCTCGGTGTGCGCGGCGGTCAGCCGGCGGAACAGCGCCTGCACGTCCACCTGCTCACTCTGGGCGATCAGCGCGGTGAGCGCACCCCGGTCGGCCGCGGCCACCCGGCCCGCCTGCGACAGCGCCTCGCCGACCAGCCGCCGGGCCCACATGGAGAGCCGGTCGGCCACCCGGGGGTCCGCCTCGATGGCGGCCCGGATCTCGGCCGCGGCGAACTCGGCGTAGCGCGACTCGTGCAGCACGTCGAGGACGAGTTGCCGGTCCGGCTCGGCCAGCACACCGGCGATCTCGCGCAGGAAGTCGTCGGTGATCGCGTCGCCGACGTACGCCTTGGTGACCGCTTCCGCCCAGTCCCTCGGCTCGGTCGAGTCGTGGTACGCAAGCAGCGGCGCGACGTACGGGGCCATGGCGTCGTCGGGCAGCACGCCGAGCGCGGCCAGCCGGTCGGCCAGCCGCCGGTAGTTACCGATCTCGGCGGCGGCCATCTCGCCGAGCGCGGCCCGGCGACGCAGATCGGGGGCGAGGCGGGCGTCGGCGGCCATCCGTTCGAAGGCGAGCAGCTCGCCGAGGGCCACCAGGCCGAGCAGGTCGACGACGGCGGGGCCGGGCGGGGCGGGGGCGGACACGAGCGCAGGCTACCGCCCTGCGGCCGATCGCGGGGGGAGTCCGAATTTCGGGCCGATGAGTGACCTGGATCACATCGGCTGCCCCCGGTGGCGGCACGGGCAGCCGGAATCAGGACGGCATCCAGCCGGTTCAGGTAGTATGGAGCAGTTGCCGTGGCCGCTGATCCGACCACGTTCGACCTCATCGAGGTTCGATCCGGTCGCAGTCCGACCCGCGGCGCGCGTGCGGCCCGGTCCGGCTCGGCAGTCTGCCGCCGACCGTGTGGCCCGCGCCATACCGATCGCGCCCTGAGGACATGACGGGGCGCACCCACGAGAGGGCACCCCCAAATCCATATGAGCGAGCTGACCCAAGACCTCATGGACGGCCAGGAACTGGCCCCCACGGCCCCGGTGCGTCCGGAGGCCCCCACCTTCGCCGAGCTCGGCGCGCGTCAGGAGACCGTCGACGCGCTGGCCGCCTCGGGCATCACCCGCGCCTTCGCGATCCAGGAGTACGCGCTCCCGATCGCGCTGCGCGGCAGCGACCTGATCGGCCAGGCGCCCACCGGCACCGGCAAGACCCTCGGCTTCGGCGTACCGCTGCTGGAGCGGGTGTTCGCGCCGGGCGAGGGCAGCGACGGCGTCCCTCAGGCGCTGGTCGTCGTACCCACCCGCGAGCTGGGCATCCAGGTCGCGAAGGACCTGCAGGCCGCGGGGCGCACCCGGGGCGTGCGGGTGCTGCCGATCTACGGCGGCGTCGCGTACGAGCCGCAGATCGACGCCCTGCGCAAGGGCGTGGAGATCCTGGTCGGTACGCCCGGCCGGCTGCTCGACCTGGCCAAGCAGAAGCACCTGCGGCTGGACCGGGTGCACGCGCTGGTCCTCGACGAGGCCGACCGGATGCTCGACCTGGGCTTCCTCGACGACGTCGAGAAGATCCTCGCGATGCTGCCTGAAGACCGGCAGACCATGCTCTTCTCGGCCACCATGCCGGACCCGATCGTCGCCCTCTCCCGGCGCTTCCTGCGCCACCCGGTGACGATCCACGCCGGCCACACCGCCGAGACCGGGCCGTCTCCGCAGACCGAGCAGCTGGTCTACCGGACCCACTCGATGAACAAGGTCGAGATCGTGGCGCGCATCCTGCAGGCCGAGGGCCGCGGGCTGACCATGATCTTCACGCGCACCAAGCGGGCCGCCGACCGGGTGGCCGAGGACCTCGACTTCCGCGGCTTCGCCGTGGCCGCCGTGCACGGCGACCTCGGCCAGGGCGCGCGGGAGCGGGCGCTCCGGGCGTTCCGGGCCGGCAAGATCGACATCCTGGTCGCCACCGACGTGGCGGCGCGCGGGCTGGACGTCAGCGGCGTCACGCACGTGATCAACTACGACTGCCCGGAGGACCAGGACACCTACACCCACCGGATCGGCCGCACCGGCCGGGCCGGGGCGACCGGCGTCGCGGTGACCTTCGTCGACTGGGACGACATGCCCCGCTGGCGGATCATCGACAAGACGCTGGGCCTGGAGATGCCGGAGCCGCCGGAGACGTACCACACGTCCCCGCACCTCTACACCGACCTGCACATCTCCACGGAGGTGACCGGCACGCTGCCCACCGCGGAGCGCACCCGGGCCGGGCTGGCGGCCGAGGTCGAGGAGGACCTCGGCGGCGGCCGGTCCCGTCGGGGCGAGGCCCGGGGTTCCCGGCGCGGCGAGGCGGGCCGGGGCCGGGAGCGTCGCCGGGACCGCGGCGAGTCGGCCGCCGGGCCGGAAGCCGAGCCCGCGGCCGAGGGCACCGCTGACGAAGCCACCCGCACCCCGCGTCGTCGCCGGCGCCGCCGGGCCGGCGAGGTGGTGGCGGGCGAGCCGACCGCGGTGATCACCGCCGAGGCCGGGGACGCCCCGGCCGCGGCCGAGGGCGGCGACGCCCCGAAGCCGCGCCGCCGCCGGCGCCGCCGTGGTGGCGGTGGCTCCGCCGCCGGTACGCCGGCCGAGGCGACCGCCGACTGACCCACGCACGTCCCGACGTCCCCGTACCGGTCTCCGGTGCGGGGACGTCCGTCTGGTAGGTCCTGCCTGACCGGCGCGTCCGCGCCGGCCGAAGGGCACCACCCGGGCCTGCGGGGGCGGGCGAGCAGACGTGCGGGCAGACCCGCGCCCGGCAACCGCGGACCTCCCCCGCCCGGGCCGGCCAACCCCGCCACACACGCTTTGCTCTGCTTCAACCCACGCAAACATTCGGCGCAGGTTTCGCTGCGTGGGTTGAAGCAGAGCAAAGGACTCGGGGAGGGGCAGGCTCCGGGCCGGCGCAGCACACCCGCACCCGTCGGGAGGGCGGGTCCGACCGAGCAGGAAGATGGGACGATGCCGGAACCGTTGGACGCCGCCCTGACCGAGGTGCGGGCGCTGCTGCTGGATCCCGCGCTGACCCGTGCGGTCGCCGCCGGACGCCGGCGCGGCCAGCGCCCCTCGGTGGTCCGGGCCGAACTGCGCCCGGTGGCCCTCAAGGCCGGCCCCCGGCTGCAGATCTCCACCTCCGACGGGGCCCGGCCGTACACCCGCAACGTCGCCCCCGGGCCGGAGGCGACCGCCGCGGTGGACGCGCTGCTGGCCGAGCCGTTCGGCAACTGGCACGTGGAGACCGCCGGGGCGACCCTGCAACTGCGGGTGACCAAGTCGGGCGAGGCGCAGGTGCACCGGTCGGCCACGAGCCGGCCGGCGGCCGAGCCGGCCGAGCACGACCGGGCCAAGGCGTACCTCCTCGACCCCGGCGACCCGATCTTCGCCGAGATCGGTGGCTCGGCGGCGAAGCGGCGCCAGGTGGACGCGTTCCTGCGGGCCCTGGCGGCCACCTTGCCGGACGAGCTGACCGGCCCGCTGCGGGTGGTCGACCTCGGCTGCGGCAACGCCTACCTGACCTTCGCGGCCTACCGCTACCTCGCCCAGCGGGGGCTCGACGTCGAACTGGTCGGCGTGGACGTCCGGGAGGACCAGCGCCGCCGCAACACCGAACTGGCCGAACGGCTCGGCTGGGCCGACCGGGTCAGCTTCGTGGCCGGCACGATCGCCGACACGGTCGTCGAGCCCGCCCCCGACCTGGTGCTCGCGCTGCACGCCTGCGACACGGCCACCGACGAGGCGCTGGCCCGGGCGGTGCGCTGGCGGGCGCGCTGGGTGCTCGCCGCGCCCTGCTGCCACCACGACATCGCGGCCCAGTTGCGCGCCCGGCCGGCCCCGGCGCCGTACGAGCTGCTGACCCGGCAGGGCATCCTGCGGGAGCGCTTCGCGGACGTCCTCACCGACGCGCTGCGGGCCGGACTGCTGCGGCTGCACGGCTACCGGGCGGAGGTGGTGGAGTTCGTCGACTCCCGACACACCCCGCGCAACCTGCTGATCCGCGCCCGGCGCACCGACGCCGGACCGACCGGCACCCAGCGCGCCGACTACCGGGCCCTGGTCGACCAGTGGGGGGTCACCCCCCGGCTGGAGAGCCTCCTCGCGGACGTCGTCCGGAGCAGCTAGCGAAGGAGGGCACCACATCGCCCGTCCGGGGCACGAGCGCCATCGATCCCGAAAAAGTCCCGCCGACGGGACGGTCTGGTCGATCAGTCAATTGTTTCCGGGCCGCGCCGTACTACCCTCGGAAGGCGCACCGCCGGTGCCGGCCGGGAGGAGAGAGCCCGCAGGAATGGGTTCGGCAGACGTATCGCCACAGATGGCGTTCGCACGCTTCGTGCGGCGCGCCATCGACGACGCCCGCGAGGAACGCGGTTGGACCGTCACGGACCTGGCCGCACACACCGGCGTGGGCCGCTCCACCGTCTTCCGCTGGCTGGCCGGGGACTGGCAGGACTACCCGGAACTGGCCAAGGTGCGGGGTTTCTGCGCCGCGCTCGACCTGCCGGTCGCGGCCGCGTTCCGCGCCCTCGGCCTGCCCGACGCCGGTCCCACCCCGCGCCGCCGCACCGACGACGGCCCGGTGGAGGCCGACGTCCGGGTGATCCTGCAACGGCTGGCCGACCCCACCGTGCCCGCCGAGGAGAAGCACCACATCCGCGACCTGCTGCGCTACCTCGCCCGCCGGCCGATCCGCCGCGCCGGCTGACCCGCCTGCCGGCCGAGCCCGCCGCCGGCTGGATCGCCTCGGTCAGGGGACGGTGACGGTGAACTCGGCGGTGCGCACCTCGCCGGCCACCTGGAAGTCGAGGTAGAGCCGGTACCGGCCGGGGCCGGGGGTGGTCAGCCAGAACCGGACCGCGCCGTCGACCAGCTCCGGCTCGGGGTGGACGTGCAGGTAGCCGAGATCCCCCTCGCGCAGCGCCACCAGGTGCCCGTACGCGCCGAGGTAGCGCTCCAGCACGGGGGTGCCGCCACCGGCGGCGGTGATCCGGAAGGTCAGCGGCACGGTGAGCCCGGCCTGCGGGGTGCCCTCGACGCCGACGGTGAACCCGTCGACGGTGGCGGAGGTGGCCGGGGCGGGCAGCGGACGCGGGGCGTACCCGCCGGGTGCGACCAGGTCCGTCCCGAGGGTCACCGGGACCTGCCGACCGTCGTCGGCGACGGCGGTGAAGTCGGCGTACGCCCGCCAGACGCCCGCCCGGGGCAGGGTCAGCGGCACCGACCAGGTGCCGTCGGCCGCCATGGTGGGATGCAGGTGCTGGTATCCGCTCAGGTCGCGGCGGACCACGATCAGGTGCATCGGCTTGTCGTGCACGACCGCGAACCGGGTGACCGCCCGGCGCTGCGCGTCGCGCACCTGGAAACGCAGTTCGCCCGCCCGGCCGGCGGTGAAGTCCCCGGTCAGCGGGGTGAGCGTGTAACCGGCCTCGGTGACCGCCAGCCCGGCCGCCTCCGCTGCGGCGCTCTGGTCCGCGCCGTGCTCGTGCGCGCCGGTGCCGGGGGCGTGGGTGTGGTCGGCGAGGGCGCTGTCCGCCCCGGCGCCGGCCGGCGCCCCGCCGCCGTTGATCCGGCCCAGGCCGAAGCCGAGCAGGACGGCGAGCACCAGCCCGCCGACCACCAGCGCCAGCCGCACGGTGCTCCGGTCGGGTACGGCCGAGACCCGCTCCGGCACCGCCGGCGGGCGGTGCCGCTGATCGGTCATGGCGCCCACGCTACCGCCGCGACCAGCCACGATCGGGCAGGTGGTGGCCACGGGTGGCGACGGTCGCAATCCGCCGGGCCCGGGAACTTTTCCGCGCCCGGCGCGACCGGAGCGGGTCAGCCGGCGACGGCCCGGGCTGATCAGCCAGCCGACGCGCGGCCGTCAGCCGGCGACGGCCAGGGCCAGCGGCAGCACGTCGGGGGCGCCGGCCCGGCGCAGCTCCCGGGCGGCCATGGTCATCGTCCAGCCCGAGTCGATCAGGTCGTCGACGAGCAGCACCGGCCCGTCGAGCCCGGCGAGGGCCTCGGCCAGCCCGTCCGGCACGGTGATCGCGCCGTGCAGCGCGCGTACCCGCTGGGCGCTGTTGCCGCGCGGGCCGCCGGCCGGGCCGGCCGCCGTCACCCGCCCGAGCAGCGGCAGCCGCCCGACGGCGGCGATCCGCTCGGCCAGCGAGCCGACCAGTTCGGGCCGGCGCCGCGAGCCGGCCGCGACCACGCCGACCGGGCGGCGTGGCCAGGGGGCGTCGCCGTGCGCCCACGCCTTGAGCACCTCGACCACGGCGGCGGCCACGTCGTCCGGAACCGGCCCGTCGGCCGCCTCCGGCCCGACCAGGCCGCGCAGCCGCCCGCCCCAACCCAGGTCGGAGAGGCGGCCGACAGCGCGGCCGGGCAGCGCCTGCTCGCCGGGGGCGATCCGGCCCTTCAGCGGTACGCCGACGGCGTCCAGCCCGGTCGGCCAGAGCTTCTTCGGCGCGATCTCCACCCCGGGCCGGCCGAGGAAGGTCTGCGCGGCGGTCAACGCGGTCGCCGACACCTCCGGCGGGAACAGCGGCCCGGCGCAGCGGTCGCACCGGCCGCAGTCGGCCGCCCCGGTGTCGTCCAGGCACTCCCGCAGGTAGCGCAGCCGACAGCCGGGGGTGGCCGCGTACTCCCGCATGGCCTGCTGCTCGGCGGTGCGGGCGGCGGCGACGCGGCGCAACCGCTCCTCGTCGTAGATCCACGGCTCGCCGGTGGCGAGCCAGCCACCGCGGACCCGGCGGACCGCGCCGTCCACGTCGAGCACCTTGAGCATCAGTTCCAGCCGGGCCCGGCGCAGGTCGACGATCGGCTCCAGGGCCTGGGTGGAGAGCGGCCGGTCGGTGTGCAACGCGGCCAGCACCGCCCGGACCTGCTCCTCGGGCGGGAAGGCGAGCGAGGCGAAGTAGCGCCAGATGGCGGCGTCCTCGGTGCCCGGCAGCAGCAGCACCTCGGCGTGCTCGACGGCCCGGCCGGCCCGGCCGACCTGCTGGTAGTACGCGATGGGCGAGGGCGGCGCGCCGAGGTGCACCACGAAGCCGAGGTCGGGCTTGTCGAAGCCCATGCCCAGCGCGCTCGTGGCCACCAGGGCCTTGATCTTGTTGTCCAGCAGGTCCTGCTCGGCGGCCCGCCGGTCCGCGTCGTCGGCCTGCCCGGTGTACGCGGCGACCGGGTAGCCGCGCGAGCGGAGGAACTCGGCCGTCTCCCCCGCCGCCGCCACGGTGAGCGTGTAGACGATGCCGGAGCCGGGCAGCCGGTCCAGGTGGTCGGCGAGCCAGGCCAGCCGGTGCGCCGGGCCGGGCAGCTCGACCACGCCGAGCCGCAGTGACTCCCGGTCCAGGGTGCCGCGCAGCACCAGGGCGTCGCCCAGTTGCTCGGCGACGTCGGCGGTGACCCGGGCGTTGGCGGTGGCGGTGGTGGCGAGCACCGGCGTGCCGTCGGGCAGGTTGCCGAGGAAGGTACGCAGCCGGCGGTAGTCGGGCCGGAAGTCGTGCCCCCAGTCCGAGACGCAGTGCGCCTCGTCCACCACCAGCAGGCCGGTGGTGGCGGCCAGCTTCGGCAGCACGGTGTCCCGGAAGTCGGGGTTGTTCAGCCGCTCCGGACTGATCAACAGCACGTCGACCCCGCCGGCGTGGATCTCGGCGGTGATCTCGTCCCACTCGTCCAGGTTGGCCGAGTTGATGGTCCGGGCCCGGATGCCCGCCCGGGCCGCGGACTCGACCTGGTTACGCATCAGCGCCAGCAGCGGCGAGACGATCACGGTCGGCCCGGTCGGCGTGCCGGTGGCGGGGCCGTCGATCTGGCGCAGCAGGGCGGTGGCCACGAAGTAGACGGCCGACTTGCCCCACCCGGTGCGCTGCACGCAGAGCACCCGCCGGCGGTCGACCACCAGCGCCTCGATGGCCCGCCACTGGTCCTCGCGGAGCCGCGCGTGCTCGCCGGCCAGCCGCCGCAGCACCGCCTCGGCCCGTTCCCGTACCGCCGCCCGATCCTGGCTCATCCGGCATTTCTACCAGTGCCGGGTGACCGCGCCCCGGTTCGCGCGCTGCCGCTCCCATATGTGAAGGGACCCACCCCGGATCGACAGGCCGTTCCGCCCAATAGGCGCATATGCTCGTAGCCGCGCCGGCGCAGAGCCGCCCGGCGGTCCGCTATGCGACCGAGGCAAGGAAAAAGGACGTCCCATGGATCTGAAGCTCGAACTCATCATCCTGCCGGTATCCGACGTCGATCGGGCCAAGGCCTTCTACGAGGCGGCAGGATTCCGCCTGGATCTCGACAAGGCCGTCAGCGAGGAGTGGCGGGCGGTGCACTTCACGCCGCCCGGTTCCGAGTGCTCGATCATGTTCGGCAGCGGGATCACCTCCGCCGCGCCCGGCTCGGTCCAGGGCCTGTACCTCGTCGTCTCGGACATCGAGGAGGCCCGCGCGGAGCTCGTCGGTCGCGGCATCGAGGTGAGCGAGGTGTTCCACGATGCCGGCGGTGTCGTTTACCACGGCCACGACGGCGGAGACATCGTCCACCGCGGCGGCGGCCAGGCGCGGATCGTCGGCTTGCACCCCACCCGTGCCGACTACGGCTCCTTCGCCACCTTCAGCGACCCGGACGGCAACGGCTGGGTGCTCCAGGAGGTCAAGAAGCGGGCCCCCGGCCGCTGACACCACCTCAGTCACCGAGGGCGCGACGGGCCGCGACCAGCCTCCGTGGCGGCCGGCCCGTTCCGCCCTCGGTGCGACACCGCCGGGGCGCCCTCCGCTCCCTGCCCCGCTTCCGTGGAAGCCGCAAGATCGACCTACCGGGACCGGCAGCAGGAACGAGGCCGGCCGTAGCGTCGCACCTGATCGCGGGCACAGCAGTATCAGTGGCGGGGTGGGGTGCGGAGGGCGCGGCGGAGGAGGGTCAGGCGGGGGGCGAGGCTGGCCAGGCCGCCGGGGAAGAAGTAGACGGCCAGGATGAAGACGGTGCCGAGGACGAAGAGCGGCTGGGAGAGGGGGCGGCTGAGGACCGCGGGCAGGGCGTCCACCGCGTCGCTGCTGCCGAAGGCGACCAGCCGGTGGTCCAGGTACATGTAGAGGATGCCGCCGAGCACCGGGCCCCACCGGGTGCCCGGCCCGCCGAGCACCACCATGACCAGCAGCGACAGGGTCAGCTCGGAGGAGGTGATGTGCGGCGAGGCGCCGCCGACGATCAGGCAGTAGACCACGCCCCCGGCCGACGCCAGCCCGCCGGCCAGGGTGAACGCCACCAGCTTGAACCGGTACGGGTCGAGCCCGAGCACCCCGATCCGCCGCTCGTCGTCGCGCAGGCCGGCGAGCACCCGCCCGGTCGGCGAGCCGCTCACCCGGTGCACCACGAAGATCACCACGACCAGGTACGCCAGGGCCAGCCAGTAGAGGTTGACCGTGTTGGCGACCCCGACCAGCGCCGTCGGCAGGCCGGAGACGTCCAGCGGCAGCCCCTCCTCGCCGCCGGTGAGCCCGCCGAAGTCCCGGGCCACCAGAATCGCGCCGACCTGGGCGAAGGCCAGCGTCACCATGGCGAACGCGATCCCCACCGTGCGCAGCGCGACGGCGCCGAGCAGCGCGGCGAGGATGGTGCCGCCGGTGATGGTCAGCACCGCGGCCTGCCACAGCGGCAGCCCGCCCTTGGTGACCAGGACGTCCGTGCCGTACACGCCGGCGGCGAAGTAGAGCGCGTGCCCGAAGGAGAGCATGCCGGTGCGGCCGAAGAGCAGGTCGTAGCCGGCCGCCAGGCCGCCGAAGACGAGGCACACGGCGAGCAGTTGCAGGGTGCCCGGCGAGTTCAGCGGGCCCTCGAAGATGCCCGGCAGGTGCACCGTCGAGTACGGCAGGATCAGCGCGACCACCAGCGCGACCAGCGGCAGGAACGGGCGTACCCGGTGCCAGCGGCCGGTGTCCGGCGTCAGTTCTTGGGGCACCGCGGCGGGCGGTGCCGGCACCTCGGGACTCTTGACCTCGGTCATGCCGTTGCCACCTTTCCGGCGATGCCCTGCGGGCGCAGCAGCAGCACCACGGCCAGCAGCGCGACCACGCAGATGTCGCCCAGCCCGGAGGTGCCGTAGTAGTTGACGAACTGTTGCAGCAGGCCGACCGCGACCGCCGCGTACGCGGACCCGATCACCGAGCCCATCCCGCCGATCACCACCACGATGAACGCGAAGATCAGCAACGAGCCGCCCTGCCCCGGCGAGACGGTGCCGAAGTAGACGCCGCCGAGCGCGCCGGCCAGTGCCGCCGCCGCCCCGCCGATCGCGAAGACCAGCGTGAACGCCTTGCGGACGTCGATGCCGAGCGCGGTGACCATCTCCCGGTTCTCCACCCCGGCCCGGATCACCAGGCCGTAACGGGTCCAGCGGAGGAAGGCGAGGATCGCCCCGAGCACCACCACCGCGGCGATGATCAGCAGCAGGCCGCCGTTGGGCACCTGCGCGCCGAGGACGCCGGTCACCTCCCGGGTCCAGTCCGGGCGCGGGAACGGCCGGGCGTCGGCGCCCCAGGTGGCCTGGAGCAGCGCCACCCCGGCCAGCGACAGGCCGACGGTGACCAGCACCTGCTCGATGGTGCGGGAGTAGAGCGGGCGGATCAGCACCAGCTCGACCAGCACCGCCACCAGCGTGCCGGCGGCCACCCCGAAGGCGACCGCGACCAGGAAGCCGAAGCCGTCCCCGCCGGCGCCGGGCAGGTTGCCCGCCGCCCACCAGGTGGCGTACGCGCCGACGCCGAGGAACAGCCCGTGCGCGAAGTTGAGCACGTCGGCCAGGCCGAAGACCAGCGACAGCCCGGAGGCGACCAGGAAGTAGAGCGCCGCCAGGCCGAGCCCGGTCAGCGTCAGCAGGACGATGGTGTCCATCAGCGCGCGTCCTCCCCCGTGGCGCGGGTCAGCTCGCCGGAGGCAGCCGGCGCGTGCCCCTCCGCCGAGCCCACGCCCAGCAACGACTTGGTCAGCGCGGTCTCCAGCAGCAACTGCTGCGCGTCCCCGGCCCAGGCCACCTGGCCGGCGGCCAGCACCACCGCGTCCCGGGCGAGCCGCCGGACCACCGCCAGGTTCTGCTCGACGAGCAGCACCGGCACGGATTCGGCGACCCGTTCCAGCACCTCGGCCACCTCCGTCACCACCTTCGGCGCCAACCCCTTGGTCGGCTCGTCGACCAGCAGCAGCCGGTTGTCGTTGAGCAGCACCCGGCCGATCGCGAGCATCTGCTGCTGCCCGCCGGAGAGCGAGCCGGCGCGCTGCCGGCCACGCCGGTCCAGCTCCGGGAAGAGCGCGTACACCCGGTCGTACGCCGGGGTGGTGCCCCGCCGTTCGGCGAGCCGCAGGTTCTCCGCCACGGTGAGCCCGGCGAAGACGCAGCGGTCCTCGGGCACGTAGCCGAGCCCGCCGCGGACCAGCCGGTGGGTCGGCCGGGCCAGCAGGCTCTGCGCACCCATCCGGACGGTGCCGCGCACCTCCCCGCCACGCGGGGTGAGGCCGACGATGGCGCGCAGGGTGGTGGTCTTGCCGACGCCGTTGCGGCCGAGCAGCACGGTGACGCCGGTCGGGGCGACGGTGAACGACACCCCCTGGAGGATGTGCAGCCCGGCGATCCGGACCGACAGGTTCTCCACGCTCAGGATCGGTTCCATCTACAGCGACTCCCCCAGGTAGGCCTCTTGCACGGTGGGGTTGGCCATCACCGTCTCCGGGGTGTCGCAGGCGAGCAGCGCACCGTGGTGCATCACGGCGATCCGGTCGGCCAGTTCCAGGATCACGTCCATGTGGTGCTCGACCATCAGCACCGACCGGCCGCTGTCGCCGGTCAGCGAGCGGATCACCGCAACCAGTTCCGGCACGTCCTCGGCGCTGACCCCGGCCATCGGCTCGTCGAGCAGCATCACCCGGGGCTCGCCGGCCAGCAGCAGGGCGATCTCCAGCTTGCGCTTCTCACCGTGGGCCAGGGTGCCGGCGAGCGCCGCGCCCCGGTGGGCGAGGCCGACGCGCTCCAGCGCCGCGTCGGCGGCGGCGGCCACCTCCCGGTCGGCCGCCGCCCGCCGCCACAGCTTCATCGAGCCCCCGCGGTGCGCCTGTACGGCGAGCCGCACGTTCTCCCGCACGCTGAGCGAGCCGAAGACCGAGGACGCCTGGAAGGTACGGCCGAGTCCGAGACGGGCCCGCCGGTGCGGCGGCAGGGAACCGATGTCCCGCCCGTCGAGGGTGATCCGACCTTCCGTGGCCCGGCGCAGGCCGGTGATCAGGTTGAACAGTGAGGTCTTGCCGGCGCCGTTCGGCCCGATGACGCCGAGGAACTCCCCGGGCGCCAGGTCGAGGTAGACGCTGTCGACGATGGCGACCTCACCGATCCGCCAGGTCAGACCGCGGGTGGCGAGCATGTGTCAGCCCTTCATCGCCACGGCCGGCGGCGCGCTCTCGTCACCGGAGAGGCTCTTCTGCGCCGCGGCCGTGTACGTCGTGCCGCTGCCGGCCAGCTTGGCCTGGAACATCGGCTGGAGCAGGGCGTGGTCCTCGGCGCGGATGGTCATCGTGCCCTTGATGCCGTCGAAGCTCCAGCCCTCCAGGGCGGTGACCATCTTCTCGACGTCGTCGCCACCCTCCTGCACGGCGCGGACGACCATCTGCGCGGCGGCGAAGCCGTCCGGGTGGAACAGGTCGAGCGTGCCGCCCGGGATCTTGGCCTTGGCGGCCTTGGTGGCCTCGTTGTCGGTGGCCCCGTCGAAGTAGTGCGACAGGAACGAGATCTTGCTGCCGGCGGCGCCGAAGGTGGGCCAGGAGGCGCGGATGTCCAGGCCGGTGACGACCGTGGTCGAGGAGAGCACGCCCTGCTGGTCGAGGGTCTGCCACATGGCCGGGGCGGTGGTGCCGGCCCAGGCGACGAAGAGCAGGTCCGGCTTGGCGGCCTTGATCTGGCTGGCGAACGGGGTGAACTCGGTGGCGCTGGCCGGGGCGCGGACGCTGCTGACGGTCGCGCCGGCGCCGCCGATGACCGTCTTGACGGCCGCCTCGTTGGCGTCGCCGAAGGCGCCGTCCTGGGCGAAGACCACGACCTTCTTGCCGGCCGGGTCGCCGATGAACGACCTGGCGGTCACCACGTCCTGGTACGACTGCCGCCCGGACCGGAAGGTGTACTTGTTCGCGCCGGTCACCGCGTCGGTGGCGGCCGGCCCGGAGATGAAGAGGACCTTGTTCTGCGCGGCGATCGGCGCGACCTGGAGGGCCACCCCGGACGCCGTCGAGCCGGCGATGATCTTGTGTCCCTTGCCGATCAGGTCCTTGGCCGCGGAGACCGCCTTCGCCGGGTCACCGGCGTCGTCGACCTCGGTGATCTCGATGGCCCGGTCGCCGACCTTGTTGGTGCCCTTGGTGGCGTAGTCGAGGCCGGCCTTGAACCCCTCGATGTACTGCTTGCCGTAGCTGGCCAGCGCTCCCGACTGGGAGTAGACCAGGCCAACCTTGACCGGGGCGGCGCTGTCGCCGCCACCGGAGGCGGTGTCCTGCGGGCTGCCACAGGCCGTGGCGGCGAGCGCCGCGGCCATCATCGTGGCGGTAGACAGGAACACCCGCCGCGTCGTCCGGACCGTCATTGCGACTCCACGTGAGGACTCGGAGGGAAGGGAACTCGTTTGTCGGCTCACGCTAGAAGTGACGTCACGCACGGGCTATGTGGCCGAAACACACAAGTAACAGGGGTGGGGTGGCCGACCGTAACAGCCTCCGACCTGCGGCAGTGACGGCGTACCACCACGATGGGCGCGGCAGCCATGGCCGAAACCGGGCATGTGTCGCACCGCGCCACCGACACCCGCCGAACGCGGTACGCCGCCGACCGTCCCGCCACCGTGGAGCCGCCGTCGGGCCGCCCGGCGCCGCCGACCGGTCGACACCCGCCGTCGGGCTGCCCCGCCGCGCCGACCGGGCGACACCCGTGTCAGCGCGGCGGCGCCGGAACGCAGGGGCCGTCGTGGTCGGCCAGCTGCCGGCAGCGCCGGCCGCCGTCGAGCCGGGCGTCGCAGAAGACCCGATGGCGTACGAACTGGGCGTCCTCCTCGGACACCGTCGTCTCGCCCGGATCGACGTCGGGGAGGAAGCCCAGCGCCCGGGTGATCGCCCGGGCGAACCGCTTCGCGGCGCCGAGGTCGGTGGCGAGCACCGGCAGGTGCACCACGAACCGTTCCCGCCCGTCGCCCATCGGCAAGACCCTCGCTTCCACGCCTGGAGGCGGCCCGGCCCGCGGGTAGGGGACGCGGACCGGGCCGCCGGCCCCGCGACCGCAGCCCTCGTCGGCGGTACGACCCCGGAGCCCACCTGAGTGTCCGGACTCCGAGGGTTTGCCGAACCAACCGGAGCCGGACAAGGAGAAGCTACCCCAAATACTTGTGTAGGTTGACCCTCGCGGTCGTGACACGACAGCTTGTTGCAGTTACTGGTGTAGGCCGGCATGATCGGAGACGCCGAACCAACCGGAGTCTCCCCATGCCGACAGCAGAAGCGCCATACCGCCGGATCGCCAACGACATCACCGCGAAGATCAAGAGTGGTGAACTCAAGCCGGGCGACAAACTGCCGTCAACCCGGGAGCTGGCCGAGGCCTACGACGTGCACATGAACACCGCCTCTCGGGCGTTGTCACTGCTGCACGACCGAGAGCTGATCACCGGGCAGCCCGGCCGTGGCACCTACGTCGCCGAGCGCGCCAAACAGTAGCCCCGCCCCGCCACCAACTCGCGCACCATCCCCGTCCCGGGGTCCGCGACAGCGCCCGCTGGACGTCCCGCCAGCTGCACTCCCCGCCCCGGGCCCGATCCCGATCCCGTCCAGACCCCGGTCCCGGTGGATCGCCCGCACCCCGTCCACGCCCTTCCGAGCTACCCAAGAACGGCCCCATCGCGGCCGTCGGCGGACGGTGACCGCCCCTGCCCAGGCGGATGCAGAGCAAGATCGTGCTCGATCATGGATGTAGGGGTGTCCCACCGCGGCCGAGGCCACTACAACCAGGAAACAGCGCGATCTTGATGGTCGCGACCGCCGGTCACGGCCTCTCGACGACCCCACCGGCCCCGCAGACGGGCCCACCGATCCCACCCACCCCGCAAGACAGACCCACCGGTGTCAGCGGTCCCATAGACGGGGCAGCTCGACAGGGCCCGTGCTGTCGCACCTGTCCGACAGCACGTCGGCCGGCCGGCCGGCCCCTGATTCGTTTCCGACATCAGCTCTAAAGCGTTCCGGGCGAGGACCGGGGCCGACCCGGGACGGCGGGTGCAGGGCAGGACGGCGCCCGATCACCGAGGTAGGGCCGCCCACCGGCACGTTCCCAACCGGCACGGCCACCGCCTGTTCGGCGGCCGGGACGGCCGGATGTCAGGAATCGCCGCCCGGCCCGGTCGCAGGTGGTTGACTGCGGCCTGAGGGGCGCGGACGGAAGGGACCAGATCATGAGGATCGTCGTCATCGGCGGCAGCGGGCTCATCGGCAGCAGGGTGGTGAGCATCCTGGAACGGCAGGGGCACGAGGCGGTCGCCGCGTCGCCCAAGACCGGCGTCAACACGATGACCTGTGCGGGCGTGCGGGAGGCTCTCGCCGGCGCGGACGTCGTCGTCGACGTGTCCAACTCCCCGTCGTTCGAGGAGTCGGCGGTGATGGAGTTCTTCCAGACCTCCACCCGCAACCTGCTAGCCGCCGAGGCCGAGGCCGGCGTGGGCCACCACGTGGCCCTGTCGATCGTTGGCGCCGACCGCCTGCCGGACAGCGGCTACATGCGGGCGAAGGTGGCGCAGGAGAAGCTTCTCGCCGAGTCCGGCATCCCGTATTCGATCGTGCGGTCCACGCAGTTCATCGAATTCGTCCCGCTCATCGTCGAGTCCGCGACCGACGGGGACACCGTCCACCTCTCGCCGGCCCTCATCCAGCCGATCGCGGCCGACGACATCGCGGCGGCGGTCGCCGAGGTCAGCGTCGGCGCACCGACCAACGGGGTGGTCGAGGTCGCCGGCCCGGAGCAGTTCCGGCTCGACGAACTCGGCCGGTCCACCCTGGCCGCGAGCGGGGAGTCCCGGGACGTGGTGACCGACCCCGAGGCGCGCTACTTCGGCGCCCGGCTGGACGAGCGTTCCCTCGTGCCGGTCGACGGCGCGCGGACTGGCCGGACCACGGTGGCGCAGTGGCGGCAGCGGGCGGGCGCCGGATCGTAACCTCCGGTGCTGCCCGCACCGGCCCGTCACCCCGCGCTCGAGCGGGACGACGGGCCGGCGGGTGCGGCGGCGTCAGCGCTGGGCGAGGCCGGCGCGGGCGGCCACGGCGGTGTCCGGGTGGTCGGCGAAGACCCCGTCCAGCCCCAGGCCGAAGAAGAGCTCGTACTCGGCCTGGATGTCGCCGCGGGCGTTCGGGTCGGTGCCGATCCGGAAGTCGGCCGGCAGGAACTGGTTCTCGGCGCGGAACGTCCAGGCGTGCACCACCAGCCGCTCCCGGTGCGCGTCCCCGACCAGGGTGGTCGGGGCGAGCAGCTTTCCGGCGGCGTCACGCGGGACGATCAGGTTCTTGTTCGCCCCGACGCCGTCGGCGTACCGGGCGATCCACTTCAGCCCGGCCGGCTGGGCCAGGTCCTGGTAGGTCCGGGTGTCACCGGCGACGGTGAAGTCGTACGGGCGGCCGGTGGCGTCGAGCAGCTGGGCGAGCCGGACGTCGATCATGCGGTCCAGCTTGCGCAGGTTGGCGGTCTCGAAGGACTGGACGATGACCGGGGAGTTCTTCCGGGTCAGCTGGTTCGCCCGGAGCACCGCCACCAGCGGCTCCTCCAGCGGCAGCCCGATCGAGGCGAAGTAGGTCGGGTGCTTGGTCTCCGGGTAGACGCCGATGGTGCGGCCCCGTGCCCGCCCCTCGGCCCGCGCGAGGTCGATGACCTCCTGGAGGGTGGGCACCTCGAACCGCCCGTCGAAGGCGGTGTTGGCGACCCGCACCTGCGGCAGCCGCTCCTTGGCCCGCAGCGTCTTCAGCTCGGCCAGCGTGAAGTCCTCGGTGAACCAGCCGGTCACCCGCGCGCCGTCGATGGTCTTGCTGGTCCTGCGGGCGGCGAACTCCGGGCGGGCGGCCACGTCGGTCGTCCCGGAGATCTCGTTCTCATGCCGGGCGACCAGGACGCCGTCCGCGGTGGAGACCAGGTCCGGCTCGATGAAGTCGGCGCCCTGCCGGATGGCCAGCCGGTACGCCTCCAGGGTGTGCTCCGGCCGGTAGCCGCTGGCACCGCGGTGGGCGATCACGAGCGAGCGCCCGCTGGCCTGCTCGGGGCCGAACGCCGGCCGGGCCGACGCGCCGACGGTCGGCACGGCCACCACGGCCGCGAGCAGGGCTCCGGCCAGCCCGAGGGCGGAAAGGGTACGTCGCAACGCGCTCTCCTGTCGTCGTCGAGGAACGCGCTCAGCAGACCGGCCCGGGTTGACCGCCAGGTGGTCGACGGCTGGCCGCCAGGTGAACCCTCCTGGATGCCGGTTTCTCCACCCCGGTCAGGGCGGAACAGGAAGATTGTCTGGTGCGCCGGTTTCTTCGTCACCCCGTGCGGCTGGTGCCGTTCGGCTTCCTGGCGACGATCCTGCTCGGCACCGGCGTGCTGATGCTGCCCTGGGCGACCAGCGAACACCGGTACACCCCGTTCGTCACCGCGCTGTTCACCGCGACCTCGGCGGTGTCGGTGACCGGCATGGTGGTGGTCGACACCCCGGCCTACTGGAACGAGTTCGGGCTCACGATGATCACCGTACTCACCCAGGTCGGCGGGCTGGGCATCGTCACCGGGGCCACCCTGGTCATCCTGGTGGTGGCCCGGCGGCTCGGGCTGCGCAACCGGCTGCTGGTGCAGGCCGAGACCCAGGAGTTCGGCTTCGGCGACGTACGCCGGCTGCTGCTGCGCATCGCCGGCACCGCGCTGGTCTTCGAGGCGGTGATCACCGCGATCCTCACCGTACGGCTGGCCGTCACCTACGACTACCCGCTCGGCCAGGCGGCCTGGCACGGCGTCTTCCACGCGGTGCAGGGCTTCAACAACGGGGGCTTCGCGCTCTACTCCGACAGCCTGGTCCGCTTCTCCACCGACGCCTGGATCACGCTGCCGCTGGCCGTCGGCGCGATCGTCGGCGGTCTGGGCTTCCCGGCGCTCTTCGAGGCGGTGCGGGAGTGGCGGCAGCCCGCCCGTTGGGCGGTGGGCACCAAGCTGACCGTCTGGGGCAGCGCGGTGCTGCTCGCGGTCGGCTTCCTCGCCCTGCTCGCCGTCGAGTGGGGCAACCCGCGCACCATCGGCCCGTTGGGCTGGCCGGACAAGCTGCTCGCGGCGTTCGCCCAGGACGCCTACATCCGCACCGGCGGATTCAACGTGGTCGACACCGAGGGCCTCGGCGAGGAGAGCTACCCCATGATCATCGCGCTGATGTTCATCGGTGGCGGCAGCGCCAGCACCGCCGGCGGGATCAAGGTGGCCACCTTCTTCCTGCTCGCCTTCGTCATCTGGGCGGAGCTGCGTGGCGAGCCGGACGTGACGATCGGGCACCGGCGGGTGGCCACCGCCAGCCAGCGACAGGCGATCACGGTGGCGCTGCTCAGCGTCGCGCTGGTGGTCGGCGGCACGGTGGGGCTGATCTTCATGACCGAGGGCGTGCCCTACTACGCCGCGCTGTTCGAGGTGACCTCGGCGTTCACCACCACCGGGCTCTCCGTCGGGGTCGCCCCCAGCCTGCCGGAGAGCGGCCAGCTCGCCCTCATCGCCCTGATGTACATCGGCCGTGTCGGGCCGCTCACCCTCGGGTCGGCGCTCGCCCTGAACACCCGACGGCGGCTCTACCGCTATCCGGAGGAGCAACCCATTGTCGGATGACAAGACCAGCGACGGCGGCATCCTGGTGATCGGGCTGGGCCGGTTCGGCGGCTACCTGGCCGAGTCGCTGACCCAGCTCGGCCACCAGGTGCTGGCCGTCGACCGCAACCCCGACCTGGTGCAGCGCTGGTCGGAGCAGCTCGACCGGGTGGTGCAGACCGACGCCACCGAGGAGGACGCGCTACGCCAGCTCGGCGTGACCGACTTCCAGAGCGCGGTGGTCGCCATCGGCGCCTCGGTCGAGGCCAGCGTGCTCGCCGTGCTGGCCCTGGTCGAGCTGGGCGTGCCGCAGATCTGGGCCCGGGCCACCTCGACCAAGCACGCCAAGATCCTGGGCTCGGTCGGCGCGCACCACGTGATCTTCCCGGAGGCGGAGACCGGTGAGCGGGTCGCCCACCTGATCGTCAGCAACATGCTCGACTTCATCGAGTTCGGTGCGGACTTCGCCATCGCCAAGGTGCGCGCCCCGGAGAGCCTGGTCGGGCACTCGCTGGCCGACGTCCGGCCGGCCGAGCGGCACGGGGTACGGGTGGTCGGGGTCCAGCTACCGGGCGAAGAGTTCCGCTACGCCACGGACGACACCACGGTTCTCCCCGGCAGCACGCTGATCGTCGAGGGGAGCATCCAACAGGTCCAGCGCTTCTCCACGCTCAGCTGAACTCATCCGCCCTTGCGGCCGTCCCCCTTCCCGTGGCCCTTTCCTACCGTCCCCCTTTTCCCGAGCCACCACCCGACCCCTTGCCCCTGCCCTTGCCGGAGTTGCCGGACTTCACCGTGGTGCCGCCGCCCGCCTTGGCGGTGGCGGTCTTCTTCGGCGGGGCCTTGATGACCGGGGGTTTGGCCGGGGCCGTGCTCGGCACCGTGCCGGCCACGCCGGAGACCTGCACCGCGCAGGTCTCGTCGCCGAGGCGGAACTCCACCGGCAGCGGGTTCACGCCGGTGTGCCGGCCGGTCAGGGCGACCTTCTCGGCGGCACCGGGCGCCAGCGCGGCCCGCTCCGGCGCGGGCCGCACGGTCACGGTGTTCCCCTGCTGGCTCACCGGCGCCGGCGCCGCCTTCGTCACCGTCTGCTGCCCGGGGAAGGTGAAGCGCATCGTCCAGTCCCGCAGTTCCCGGTCACCGGTGTTGATCAGGGTCAGTTCGGCGGTGAAGTCCTTGCCGGTGTCCGTGCGCAACGCGTACGCGACCCGGCACGGGGCGGGCTTCTCCACGCCCATCCGGGCCGGGGTGGGCTCGTCGACGCCGCCGCTGGCCGGGCTGCGCGAGGTCAGCCCCCACATGGTCGCGGTCACCGCGACCATGCCGGCGGCGGCCACCCCGGCCTCCACCTTCCGGCGCCGGGCCACCGTCCGGCGGTTGCGGGTACGCGAGAACGGCAGCGCGTCGGTCGCCGCCGACCAGGGCAGGATGGTGGTGCCGGCGCTGGCCAGCACGGCCGGGTCGGCCGGCGCGGCCGCCGGGGAGACCGGCACCGCCGGGATCATCCCGGCCGCATCGGCGAGGGTGCGGGCCACCTCGGCGGTGACCGGCCGGTCCTCGGGGCGCTTGGCCAGGCAGCGGCGCACCAGGTCGGCCACCTCGTCGGCCAGCCCCGGCACCGGCGGCATCGGCTCGGGGTCGTTGTACATGTGCGCGCGCAGCATCTCGGTGGTGGTGCTGGCCTGCCAGGGCAGCCGGCCGGTGAGCATCCGGTAGAGCAGCAGGCCGACCGCGTACACGTCGGTGGCCGGCGAGACCTGGCCGTTGTCCATCCGCTCCGGCGCCAGGTAGGCCGGCGTGCCGAGCAGGGCTCCGTCCGGCCCCTTCTCACTCTCCCCGACCAGCGCGGAGATGCCGAAGTCGACCACCTTCACACCGGTGGAGGTCAGCATCACGTTGCCCGGGGTGACGTCGCGGTGCACCACCCCGCGGGCGTGCGCGGTGGCCAGCGCCGAGGCGACCTCCGCGCCGATGGTCACCGCCTCCCGCCAGGGCAGTTGCCCGCCGCGGCGCAGCCGCCCGCTCAGCGACTCGCCGTCGACCAGTTCCATCACCACGTACGGCACGGTCAGCCCGACCTGCTCGGACTCGCCGTAGTCGTACACGTTGGTGATGTTGGGGTGGCAGAGCCGGGCGGCGGCCTGCGCCTCGATCCGGATCCGGTGCCGGAAGGCCCGGTCGCTGGCGAGCCGGGAGGCGAGCACCTTGATCGCCACCTGCCGGCCGAGCACCTCGTCGTAGCCGCGCCAGACCACGGACATGCCACCCGCGCCGAGCTGCTCGATCAGCCGATAGCGCTCACCGAGCAGTTGCGCGCCGTTCCGGAGCTCTCCACCCATGGTCAGCGTTGTTGCCCCGGAGTGCGGGGGCTACACCTCCAGGGTCGGAATCGGTCAGTGATGTCACCCGTTCAGGCGGTGGCCAGCAGTTGGTCCACCGGGGCGTAGTCGTCGGTGAGCACCAGCGCGTCGCCGACGAAGTCGTCCAGCTCGGCGCCGGTCAGCAGGCTCGTCGGCTCCTCGAGGGTGTCCAGCCGGGCCCGCACCGCGTCCAGCGGCAGCGGGGCGTCGGAGGCGACGATGAGGAAGTTGGAGCCCTGCTCGCCGGCGAGCGCGGCCGGCGGGGCGACCAGGGCGACATGCCGGAACTCGGCGGCGACGGTGGCCAGTTCGCTGCGGATGAAACGCAGCGGCGGATAGTCGATGACGTTCTGCACGTAGACGCCACCCGGCCGGGTGACCCGGCGGATCTCCGCGGCCATCTCCCGGGTGGCCAGGTGCCAGGGCACCACCAGGTGCCCGAACGCGTCGCCGACCACCAGGTCACGGCTGTCCCCCGGCTCCCCGGCCACCAGCATCCGGGCGTCACCGACCACCGCCCGCAGATCCGGCCCCTGGCGTACGCCCAGCTCGCGCTCGCCCAGGTCGACCAGGCCGCCGTCGATCTCGAAGACCACGTTGTCGGTGCCCGGCCGGGTCGCGGTCAGGTAGCGCGGCACGGTGAACCCGCCCCCGCCCAGGTGCAGCGCGTCCAGCCGCCGCCCCGGCGGCGCCACCACGTCGGCCACCGCCCCGATCCACCGGGTGTAGGCGTACTCCAGGTGGGTCGGATCGGCGAGATCCACGTAGGAGTGCTGGGCCGAGTTGAGCAACAGGGTCCGGCCGGTGCCCCGGTCTGCGTCGGCCTCGACCCGGGCGCAGTGGTACGCCGTCTCGATGTCGCACGGGTTCGGGGCGACGGTGGTCAGCCCCGCCCCGACCAGGCCGAGCACCGCCAGCGCGGCCTTGGCCCGGGCCGGGCCGGGCGTGGCGGTGCGGTCCTGGCGGCGCAGGTGGACCCCGAGGGCGAGCCCGGTGACGCCGAGCGCGGCCGCCAGGGCGAACAGGATCACCGTGCTGGGCAGGGCGGCGACCAGCACGAACCCGGTGCCCAGGGTGGCCGTGATGCCGCCCAGCGTGCCGATGCCGGAGAGCCGGCCGACCACCTGGCCGGTGCGGCGCAGGTCGGCGAGCTGCAGCTTGACCACCAGCGGGGTGACCGCGGCGAGCAGCGCCGCCGGCACGAAGACGGCGAGCGCGACGAGCAGCAGGATGGCGGTCGCCGCGCCGCCGCGCAGCACCTCACCGGCGTACCGGACCACCGGCAGGGTGACCGCGGTGGCGATGCCGGCCAGCACCAGTGCCGGCGCCAGCAGCGTGCGCGGATCCCGCCGGTCGGCCAGCCAGCCGCCGGACCACGCCCCGTAGGCGATGGCGGCCAGCGCGATGCCGATGACCGAGCTGGTCACCTGGAGGGTCACCCCGACGTACGGGCCGACCAGGCGTAGCGCGACCGTCTCCAGCACCAGGACGGCGCCGCTGGAGAAGAAGACCAGGAACGCGGCGAGGCCGTTGGGCAGGGCCCGGCCGGTCGCCGGCTCGGGCCGCGCGGGCGGGACCGCGACGTCGGGCGATGGGGAGCTCACCGTCGCGATGGTACGCAGCGAACCTGGCGCTCCGGGTCAGTACATCGAGAGATGAACATGGTTCGTGTGGTCCGCGGCCGGGCTGCCACCGCCGCTGTAGGACCGCCAGCCGGTGCCCGGGTGCCAGATCTGCCGGTACCAGATCACGTAGAGCACGCCGAGCCGGCTGGCGTTGCGCACGTGCCAGGCGGCCAGGCTGTCCCCGTACGCCTTGTCCCCGCCGGTGGCGGTCCGATCCTCGAACCCGCCGGCGGCGGCGGAGAAGTCGCAGGCCCGACCCTTCGGATGCTCGCCGGAGCCGCCGCTGCGGTAGCAGGAGACGTAGCGCTTGTAGCCGGCGGCCTTCGTCTGCTGGAGGGCGTTGAGGGTGCGCGGCGTGATGCACCCGGAGGTGGTCGGGTCGTCGACCGAGCAGGACTCCGACGGCCAGGACCCGTCCGGGTTGCGCGGTGCCGGCTTCGCCGAGCTGGAGCTGGCGCCGCTGAAGCCGCCGCTGCCGCCCGAGCTGACCGCGGCCAGGGCGGCCTCGGCCTCCTTCTTCTTCTTCGCCATCACGGCGAGCTGCTTCTGCTGCTCGCGCACCTCGGCGTCGAGCGCGATCTTGGCCTGCCGCGCCTGCTCGCGCGCCTCGGCCAGCTCGCGCAGCCGCTTGCTGTCGCGCTGCGCCATCAGGTCCAGGTTCGCCGCCCGCTCCAGGAACGCCTCCGGGGAGGCGCTGTTGAGCAGCATCGACGCCGGCGTGAGCCGGCCCACCCGGTAGGACTGCGCGGCCACCTCGGCGACCTGGACGGACAGGTCAGCCAACCGGGCCTCCAGGCCGACCAGCTCGCCCACCAGCGCCTTCTGCCGGCGCTTGGAGTTGTCGAGCTTCGACTTGGCCTCGAGGTGCGCCTTCGCGGTGGCCTCCAGGGCGTCCCGCAGCTTCTTGGTGCCGCCCTCGTTCGGCTCCGCGTACGCCGGCACGGCGCCCATGCCGAGCAGCAGCGCGAGGGCGGCGAGCAGGGCGATCAGCGGGCGGCGGCCACGACGCCCGACGGGCTTGGTCCTGGGCACGACTGCATCCTTCCGTCAGCCGCCGGCCCCCGTGGTACCGCTGCGCGGCGGCGGTCACCGCCGGCGCCGGTCGGCGGCCTGCTGGCGGAGACCGGCGGTCAGGATACCGGAACGGCGAGCCCTGACCAGGCCCGCGAGCCGCCACGTCATCGATCTTCGACAGCGCGTGTCCAGCCGGTCGCGGACCGCCGCGGTCAGCCGCCGAGAAGCGCGTCGCGGACCTCGGTCCAGATCGCGTCGTTCGCGGCCACCAGCAGCCCGCGCCCCTCGTCGGCCGGGTGGTAGTCGGTGCCGTCGAAGCGCCGGGCCACCCCGCCCGCCGCCCGGACCAGCAGCGTGCCCGGGCCGTGGTCCCAGGGCAGGGTCCGCCAGAAGAGCACGAACTGCTGGTCGCCGAGGAGGACGTCGAGGTACTCCCGGCCGGCGCAGTGCTGGCCGGGAAGCAGCTCGCCGAACCGTCCGGCCCCCGTGTCGACGGTGGCCCGGGAGGCCGGCGGCAGGAACCGGGTCATCGCCGCACCCCGCAGCTCACCGACCGGCGGCGCCGCCCGGCTGGTCCGCAGCGGCCGCCCGTCCAGCCAGGTGCCCTCGCCGGCGCGGGCGGTGGCGAGCGTGTCGGCGAGCGGGTCGAGCACCCACGCGGCGGCCGGCTCGCCGTCGGTCAACAGCGCCACCATCAGCGCGAACGGCCGGCGGCCGGCGGCGAAGTTCGAGGTGCCGTCGACCGGGTCGACCAGCCAGACGTCACCCGTCCCGCGCAGGTGGCGCAGCAGGCCCGGGTCGTCGGCCACCGCCTCCTCGCCGACCACCACCGAGCCGGGGCGCAGCCGGCGCAGCGCCGCCGAGATCACCTCCTCGGCCCGCCGGTCGGCGACGGTGACGATCTCGCCGGGCGCCTTCTCGGCCACGTCGGCATCGTCCAGCTTGCGGAACAGCGGCAGCACGACCTGGTCGGCGGTCTCGCGCAGCAGCCCGCCGACGTCGTCGAGCAGGGTGTCAGCCACGCGGCGGCAGCTTCACCACGCTGACGAAGAACTCGTCGATCTGCCGGACCACCGAGATGAACCGCTCGAAGTCCACCGGCTTGGTGACGTACGCGTTCGCGTGCAGCTGGTAGCTGCGCAGGATGTCCTCGTCGGCCTGCGAGGTGGTCAGCACCACCACGGGGATCCGGCAGAGCTGCTCGTCCTTCTTGATCTCCTCGAGCACCTCCCGGCCGTCCCGCTTGGGCAGGTTCAGGTCGAGCAGGATCAGATCGGGGATGACCGCGTCCGCGTACTGGCCCTCGCGACGCAGGTAGGCCAGCGCCTCGGCGCCGTCGGAGACCACGGTCAGCCGGTTGCGGAGCTTGTGCTCGTCGAACGCCTCCTGGGTCATCAACACGTCACCCGGGTCGTCCTCGACGAGCAGGACCTCGATCGGGCTCTTGCCGTCTGCCGGCGCGGTCATCCCACGGTCTCCTTCATGCCACCCGTTCTACCCTCGTCCGGCGCGGCCGGGGGGCCGTCCGCCGGCTGCTCTTCCTCGGCCCCTCCGGCCTGCTCGGGCACGACCTCGCCGGCCGGGGCGTCCGGCCCGGTCGCCGGCTCCCCCTCGGCCGTCACCGGCGCGTCGTCCGGCGCCTCGGTGGCCACGGTCGCCGCCGCGACGTCCTCGGGCAGCGCGGGCAGGGTGAACCGGATCGCGGTCCCCTCTTCGACCTCGGTGTCCACCCAGACCCGGCCGCCGTGGTACTCGACGATCTTCTTGACGATCGCCAGGCCGATCCCGGTGCCCGGGTAGGCGTCCTTGGCGTGCAGCCGCTGGAAGATGACGAAGATCTTGTCGGCGAACTCCGGCTCGATCCCGATGCCGTTGTCCTGACAGGTGATCTCCCACTCGTCGCCGACCAGGCGGGCCGACACGTGCACCCGGGGCCGCACGTCGGGACGGCGGAACTTGACCGAGTTGCTGACCAGGTTGGCCAGCAGGTTGGTCAGCAGCGGCTCCTCGCCGCGGATCACCGGCAGCTCGGACCAGGTCAGCTCGGCGTCGGCGTACTGGAGGGCCGCCTCGGTCTGCCCGGCCACGTCGCCCATCACCTTGTTCAGGTCGACCTCGGTGAAACCGGCGGTGAGCCGCCCGATCCGGGAGAAGGCCAGCAGATCGTTGATCAGGCGCTGCATCCGCTGCGCGCCGTCGACCGCGAAGGCGATGTACTGGTCGGCCCGCTCGTCGAGCTGCCCGGCGTAGCGGCGCTGGAGCAGCTGGCAGAAGCTGGCCACCTTGCGCAGCGGCTCCTGGAGGTCGTGCGAGGCCACGTACGCGAACTGCTCCAGGTCGCGGTTGGACCGGGTCAGCTCCTCGGCCTGCTTCTGCAGCTGGCTGTTGACCCACTCGATGCGTTCCCGGGCCTCGCGCACCTCGGCCAGGTCCGCGGCGATCTTCCGCCGCATCGCGTCCACGTCCTCCGCCAGCTGCCGGAACTCCGGCGGGCCGGCGCCGTCGATGCCGTGCTGGTAGTCGCCCTCGGCGACCTCGCGCACCTGGTCGGCGAGCGCGGTCAGCGGGCGGACCACCATCTTGTCCAGGGAGACCAGCAGCAAGACCCCGGTGACCACCACCACCAGCGCGGCCACGATCAGCAGGACGACCAGCAGGTTGCCGGTCCGCTGCACGTCCCGGGCGCTGCGGTCCCGGGCGGCGGAGATCTCCTCCTGCAGGGCGTTCACCGCGGCGCGGACCTGGTCGAACTGCTGGCGGGCCTGGTCGGTGACCAGCGCCTGCCCGGCTGCCGTGCCGCTCCGCTCGGTCGTCGTGATCACCGGAAGGGCGACCGACTGCCGCCACTGCTCGGCCCGGCTCTCGACCTGGCGCAGCTCCTCGCCGATCTCCGGGTAGTCGTCCAGCAACGCCCGCATCGAGACGACCCGGTCCCGTTCCAGCTTCACCCCGGCGTCGAACGGGGCCAGGTCGGCCCGGTCACCACTGACCGCGAAGCCGCGCACCGCGGTCTCCTGGTCGAGCAGCGCGTTGAGCAGCTCCTGCGACTGCACCCGCAGCGGGGTGGTCTTGTTGAGCACGGCGTCGGTCTTGGCGCGGTTCTGGGCGGCCACGGACGCCTCGGCGACCGCCAGGCCGACCAGCAGCAGCCCGACCACGACGAGCAGCGTGACGACCCGCTGGCGCAGGGTCCAGCCGCGGGTGTTCGCGGTCACCGGCCACCACCCCGGCTGAGCAGCAGCATGGCGACGTCGTCGGCGAGCGGGCCACCGTTGAGCTGCTCGGCCCGCCCGACCAGCCAGGCCGGCAGCTCGGGCAGCGGCACCTGCTGGCTCGCCAGATCGGCGAGCAGGTCGCTCAGGCCGGGCACGTCGAGGCGCTCGTCGCCTTCGCCGATCCGGCCCTCGATCAGGCCGTCGGTGTACATCAACAGGGACCAGTCATCGGTGTCGAAGGCCAGGTCGTAGGCCACGGGCCGGCGCGGCCGTACGCCCAGCAGCAGGCCGCCGGGCGCCGGCACCGGCGCGACCCGGCCGCCGGAGAGCAGCAGCGGCGGCGGGTGACCGGCCAACCGCACGGTGGCCCGGTTGGCGTCCAGGTCGAGCCGGGCGGTGGCCACGGTCGCGAAGATCTCCTGCAACCGGCGCTCGCTCATCAGCACCTGCTCCAGCGCCGGCAGCACCTCGTCGTCCGGCACCCCGGCGAGGATCAGGGCCCGCCAGGCCACCCGCAGTTCGACGCCGAGTGCCGCCTCGTCGGCGCCGTGCCCGCAGACGTCGCCGACGATCAGGTCGAGCCGGTCCGGCCGGGTCTGCACCACGTCGTAGAAGTCCCCGCCGATCAGCGCGGCGTGCCGGCCCGGCCGGTAGAAGGCGTGCACCGCGACCTGGTCGGTGGTCATCAGCGGCTGCGGCAGCAGGCCGCGCTCCAGGCGGGCCGACTCGGCCTGGCGCAGCTCCACCTCGCGCAGCCGGCGGGCGTTCTCGTCGGCCCGCTTGCGCTCCACGGCGTAGCGCAGCGCGCGGGTCAGCAGCACCCCGTCGACCTGCCCCTTGACCAGGTAGTCCTGCGCGCCCTCGGCGACCGCCACGATGCCCAGGTGCTCGTCCGAGCGGCCGGTCAGCACGCAGACCGCGGCGCCGCTGGCCATCTCCAGCACCTGCCGCAGCCCGTCCAGCCCCTGCGCGTCCGGCAGGCCGAGGTCGAGCAGGACGCAGTCCACGCCCATCACCCGCTGCCGGGCCTCGCTCAGGCTGGTCGCGACCAGCAGGTCGATCATCGAGTTGGTCTCGGCGAGCAGCTCGCCGACCAGGAAGGCGTCCCCTTCGTCGTCCTCGACCAGCAGCACCCGCAGCCGCTCACCGGGCGGCAGGTTGGGGTGCCGTCCCAGGCCGCCGTGCGGGTACGGCACCACGGAGGAACCGGCCAGACCGGTCCCCCGGTACGGCCGGGTCACCGCCGCGAGACGCGGGAGTTCGCTGGTGATGTCGGGCTCCTTCCGAGTGCCCTGCTGATCCTGTATTAGACAACGGTCGCACACAACACGACGGACCCGGCGCGGGGCGGGATGGGCCGGATCACCACCCGTTGACGGACAAACCGGATCCGTGGCGGATCGGTGGTCCCGCTGCCGGCCGCGGCGGTGCAGGATGATGCCCACCCTGGTCCCATCCCGAGGAGTTCCCGTGGGCGCACCCCCCACCCCCGCGCCGGATCATGCGCCGGCCCGCCCCGGCTCGCCCGTGCTCCCCGCCGACCGGGCGTTCGCCCGGCCGCGCCGCCGGCTGCTCGCCGCCGCGGCGGCGCTGGCCGCGCTGCTCGCCGTCGGCGCCGGCACGCTGCTCGACCTGCGCACCCCGGCGCCGCGCCCGGCCGACGCCCCGGCGGGCGAGTTCAGCGCCGACCGGGCGTACGAGAATGTCAAGGTCATCGCCGCCCGGCCGCACGTGGCGGGGAGCCCGGCCAACGACCAGGTCCGCGCCCACGTCGAGGGGGTGCTGCGCGGGCTCGGCCTGGAGACCGAGGTGCAGGACACCGTCGCCCCGGAGGCCGGCCAGCTCAGCGGCGCGGCCGGCGGCGCCGCCCTGGCCCGGGTGCGCAACGTGGTGGCCCGGCTGCCGGGGACCGACCCGACCGGCCGGGTCTTCCTGGTCGCCCACTACGACTCGGTGCAGACCGGCCCGGGCGGCAACGACGACGCCGCCGGCACCTCCGCCATCCTGGAGGTGGCCCGGGCGCTGGCCGCCGGGCCCCGACCGCGCAACGACATCGTCTTCGTGCTCACCGACGCCGAGGAGGCGTGCCTCTGCGGCGCCTCGGCCTTCGCCGCCAGCCACCCGCTGGCCGGCGACGGCGGCGTGGTGCTCAACCTGGAGGCCCGCGGCTCCACCGGCCCGGTGATCATGTTCGAGACGTCGCGGAACAACGCGAAGCTGGTGGAGGTCTTCGGGCGGGCCGCGCCGCACCCGGTGGGCACCTCGTTCGCGGTGGAGATCTACCGGGCGCTGCCCAACGACACCGACTTCACCGCGTTCCTGGCGGAAGACTTCGTCGGGCTGAACTCGGCGTACATCGACGGCGGGGCGATCTACCACACCCCGCTGGACACCCCGGCCGCGCTGGACCGGGCCAGCCTCCAGCAGCACGGCGACAACGCGCTCGGCCTGGCCCGCGAGTTCGGCCGGGTCGACCTGGGCACGCTGCGCGCGGGCCAAGACGCCACCTACTTCCCGGTGCCCGGCGGGCTGGTCCACCACCCCGGCTGGCTGACCCTGCCGCTGGCCCTGCTCGCGCTGGCCGCCGTGGTCGCCCTCGGCTGGCTGACCCGCCGGCGGGACCGCGCCAGCGGGCGCCGGCTGGCCGCCGGCTTCGCGCTGACGCTGGTGCCGATCGTGGCCGCCCCGGTGGCCGCCCAACTGCTCTGGGCGGCGGTCACCGCGATCCGGCCCGGCTACGCCGAACTGCTCGACCCGTACCGGCCGACCTGGTACCGGCTGGCGGTGGTGGCGCTGGCCGTCGCCATCCTGTTCGCCTGGTACGCGCTGACCCGCCGCCGGATCGGCCCGGCCGCGCTGGCGGTCGGCGCGCTGGGCTGGCTGGCCCTGCTCGGGGTGCTGCTCGCCGTGCTGGTGCCCGGCGGGGCGTACCTGCTCAGCCTGCCGGCCCTGGCCGGCGCGCTCGGCGGGCTGGTGGCGCTGTCCACCCGGCTCGACGGCCCGTGGCCGGTGCTCGCGGTGACGGTGGCCGGCGCGGTGGCCGTGGTGATCCTGCTGCCGACCGTCGTGCTGCTCTTCCCGGCGCTCGGCATGGCGATGGGCGGGGTGGCCGCGCTGGTCGCGGTGCTGCTCGGGCTGGCCGCGCTGCCGGTGGTGGACCTGCTGCACCCGCAGGCCGGTGGCCAGCGGGGACTGGTCGCGCTGCGCGCCCGCCGGCTCGGCGCGCTGCCGGCCGGGGCCGCCGCGTTCGCGGCGGTGGTGTTCGCCGGGGTCGGGCTCACCGTCGACCGGTTCGACGCCGCGCACCCCGCGCCCACCCACCTGATGTACGCCCTCGACGCCGGCACCGGCCAGGCCCGGTGGCTCAGCCACGAGGCCGACCCGCAGCCCTGGACCAGCCAGTACGTGGACGGTCGGGTCTCGGTGGCGGACGACTTCCCGGGCCTGGGCGACGGCGAGCTGCTCGGCGGTCCGGCGCAGGCGGCGAACCTGCCCGCGCCGAAGCTGGACGTGCTGGCCGACAGCACCGCCGGCGCCGAGCGCACCCTGCGGCTGCAGCTCACCCCGCAACGCGGGGTCCGCCTGGCCAGCCTGCACGTCGACTCGGCGACGGCGACCGTGCTGCGCGCCGAGGTGGCCGGCCGGTCGGTGCCGGTCGAGGCGCGGGACGGCAGGTGGGGCTTCGGCGTGGTCTTCCACGCCCCGCCGGCCGACGGCATCGAGGTCACGCTGACCCTCGCGCCGAAGGCGGAGCGGGTGCAGCTGCGCGCGATGGACGCCAGCGACGGCCTGGACGCGCTGCCCGGGTTCCGGCCCCGCCCGCCGGACGTCGGGGTGGTGGGCTCGCACAGCTCGGAGATGCTGGCGGTCGCCCGCACCTATCCGCTCTGACCGGCACCGGGAGTGGCCGTCGCACCCGTGGCCACTCCCGCCCGGCGGCATCCGCCGCCTTGGCGCCCGTCGGTCACCACGCTAGGAGAAAGGACCCCGCCGGAGTTCAGGTGTTGCGGCCCGACGTAAGTGTGTGGTTAACTACTCACATGTCGCCCTCCACGAAGCCCCGCACCTTGTCAACCGCTGAAGACCGCCGTCAGGAAGTGCTGTCCACGGCCATCGGGGCATTCGCGGCGCGCGGCTACTTCGGCACCACCACGGTCGAGGTCGCGAAGGCGGCCGGGATATCGCAGGCGTACCTGTACCGGCTGTTCCCCGACAAGGAAGCGCTGTTCGCGGCAGTGGTCGAGCGCACCTTCGACCGGTTCCGCGAGAGCCTCGCCGAGGGCGCCGCGGCCGCCACCAGCAGCTCCCCCGAGGCGGTGCTGTCGGCAATGGGCGGCGCGTACGCGCAGTTGATCAGAGATCAGGATCTGCTGCTGGTCCAGATGCACGCACAGTGCGCGGCGGTGTCGGTCCCGGAGGTCCGCAAGGCCGTGCGGCACGGCTACTCCCGCGTGGTGGAGTACGCCCGCAGCGTCTCGGGCGCCTCGGACGAGCAGTTGCAGGAGTTCATCGCCATGGGCGCGCTGTGCAACGTGGTGGTGACCATGGGCGCCGACGACGTGGACGCCCCTTGGGCCAGGACGCTGTCGACCGGCCTGCGTCACTGACCAGCGCGGCGGTTGCCATGACCGCCGCGCCATTTCGGCACCAGCAGTGAGTAATCAACCACTCTATTTAGGGAGTCGAGAAGTGAGGACCATCACCGAGATGAGCGGCGCCACCGTCGCCGCCCCGGCCGCCGAGCTGACGGTCGTCGGCAGCGCCGGGCGGCGGCGCTGGGCCGTCCTGGCATTGCTGGCCGTCGCGCAGTTCGCGGTCGTGCTCGACTCATCGATCATGAACATCGCCCTGCCGTCGATCGGCGACGAGCTGCGGGTCTCGCCGGAGAACCTGTCCTGGATCATCAACGCCTACGTGCTGGCCTTCGGAGGCTTCCTGCTGCTCGGCGGCCGGCTGGCCGACCTGCTGGGCCGCAGGCGCGTCTTCGTGGCCGGCCTGGTGCTGTTCGCCGCAGCCTCACTGGCCGGCGGGCTGGCTTCCACGGCATGGCAGCTCATCGCCGCACGGGCTGCGCAAGGGCTTGGCGGGGCGCTGCTCGCGCCCGCCGCGCTGTCGATCCTGACCACGATCTTCCCGGCGGGCGCCGAACGCAACAAGGCGCTCGGTGTCTGGGGTGCGGTCGCCGGCTCCGGCGCCGCGGCCGGCGTCCTGCTCGGCGGGGTCATCACCGACGCGCTCGGCTGGGAATGGGTCCTGTTCATCAACGTCCCCATCGGGGCGGCCACCGCGCTGCTGAGTCTGCGGCTCATCCCCGAAAGCCGTGGGCACGCCGGGCGCAGCGGCTTCGATCTCGCAGGCGCGGCCACGGTCACCGGGGGCCTGACCGCGGCCGTGTACGCGATCGTCGAAGCGGAGTCGGCGGGCTGGGCCGCACCGACGACGCTGGCGGTCTTCGCGGCCGCCGCCGTCCTGCTCGGCGCGTTCGTCGTCATCGAACACCGCGCGACCTCTCCCCTGCTGCCGTTTGCGATCTTCCAGCTGCGCACCGTCCTCGGCGCGAACGTGACGATGCTGTTTGTCGGAGCTGCGATGTTCGGGTTGTTCTACTTCCTGTCGCTGTCGATGCAGCAGGTCCTGGGCTACACGCCGCTGCAGACCGGCCTCGCCCAGCTCCCCGTCGCCGGCACCCTGGTCGTGGCCGCCGGCCTGATCTCCCCGCTGGTCACCCGCATCGGCAGCAAGCCGGTGACCCTCGCGGGCCTCGCCGCCTTCGCCGCGGGTCTGGTCTGGTTCTCACGGATGCCCGCCGACGCGGGGTTCGTCAGCGCTCTGCTCGGGCCCTCGCTCGTCGTCGGTGTCGGCCTCGCGGCGACGTTCGTCGCGCTCACGGTCAGCTCCGTCGAAGGCATCACCGACGCCGAGTCCGGACTGGCCAGCGGGCTCATCAACACCACCCAGCAGATCGGCGGCGCGCTCGGCCTGGCCGCGCTGACCGCCGTGGCCGCCAGCCGCACCGACAGCATCAACGGCGCCGTACCTGCCATCGCCCTCAACGAGGGCTTCCGGGCGGCGCTGCTCGTGGCCGCCGGCATCGTCGCCGCAGCCGTCGCGCTCACCGCCATCGTCGCCCGGGGCTCTCGCCCTGCCGGCCAGTTCGCTGCCGCCACGCCCGGGGGGCAGGAGAGCGGCTCCCGGCCAGCAGCCTGAACTCTTACCGAGTTAGTGAGTAATCAACCACTCTGATCGAGGAGGTCCGCCATGAACAGGAACACCGCACTCAACCGCCGCCAGGCCGTCAAAGGCCTGCTGTACGCGACCGTTGCCGCCACCACGATCGCGGCCCTGGCCGAGCCCGCCGCCGCCCAGCCCGGCCACACCCCCGCCACCCTCGCGGTCGCGGCGCGGCAGGTCCACGTCGACGTCGACCGCCAGGCCCAGGTCATCGTCGACCTGTCCATCGTCATCGACGCCCCGCTGGCGGCCGTGTGGCAGCTGCACACTGGTATCGACCAGTGGCCGTCCTGGCAGCAGGACATCAGCCGGGCCAAGCTGACCGGCCCGCTGCGCCCGGGCGGCTCGTTCGCCTGGGAGACCCACGGGCTGCCCATCGTCTCCACCATCTGCGAGGTCCGCCCCCTGCGGCGCATCGTGTGGGGCGGGCGAGCGCTGGGGATCGACGGCGTCCACGTGTGGACCTTCACCCCGACCCACGACGGAGTCGTCGTGCACACCACCGAGTCCTGGGACGGCCCACCGATCGCCGCCGACCCTGAAGGCATGCGCGCCGCGCTAACCGCATCACTGACCTCCTGGCTCGCCGCCCTCAAGGCGACCGCCGAGGCGGCCAACCGACGGTGATCGGCGCCAACCCCCAGCAGCACGCACCACCAGGAACCCACACCATCGCAGTGAGTGATCGACTACTCGTACACGAGGAGGAAGAAGTGAGCACCGCTCCCGAAGTCAGCCTGGACGCCGCGGCCGAGCTGGCCGGCACCGAGGACAGAACCGTCAAGAAGCTCAAGCGCCGCCGGCAGCGCGGCACCGCGAAGGCCCTGCTGTACACGGCCCTGATCGTCACCGCCCTGTTCATCCTGGCCGAGCCATGGCTGCTGCTGCCGTTCGGCATCGCCGCCGCCGCCATCTCGCTGTGGGACTGAGAGGAATCGTCATGGACGTCAACCGCAACGCCCAGATCATCGTCGACCTGTCGACCGTCATCGACGCCCCCCTCGACACCGTGTGGCAACTGCACACCCGCATCGACGCGTGGCCGACCTGGCAGCAGGACATCACCCAGGCGCAGCTGTCCGGCCCGGTCGCGGTGGGCAGCACCTTCGACTGGCACACGCATGGGCTGTCCATCACCTCCACCATCGGCGAGGTCCACCCGATGCGGCGCATCGTCTGGGGCGGACCCGCACACGGCATCGACGGTGTCCACGCGTGGACCTTCGAGCAGACACCCGCCGGAGTCATCGTGCGCACGAGTGAGTCGTGGGACGGCCCGCCGGTCGCCGCCGACCCCGACGGCATGCGCGCCGCCCTCATCTCCTCACTGACCGCCTGGCTCGCCGCGCTCAAGACCGCCGCTGAGTCCACCCCCTGACAACCCTCCGGCGCCCACGGCACCACCGTGGGCGCCGGACCGTTCCCAGAAGGGGACCTGCCATGTACGAGCCGCTGTTCATCATCGACCTGCTCCTGGCCGCCGCCGCAGCCGTCACCGCCGTCCTGGCCGGCCGCCACGCCGTACGACTGGCCTACAACGCCGACGCGGCCCGCCCGATGCGCCGCAACCTTCACCTGACCGCAGGGCTCACCGCGGCCCGGCTCATCGTGGCCGCGCTGCTGCTGACCGGCGGTTGGGATCTCGCCAGCGACCGCATCATCCTCGGGCTGCCGGCAGCGACCATTCCCACGGTCTGGGCCCTGATCACAGCAACCCGGGCCACCACCGGCAGTGGACACAGTCGCACCCGCGCCGCGACCGCGGTCCAGACCGCCACCGCGGGCACCCTGATCGCCGCCTACCTGCAATACGCCCCGGCTGGCCCACAGGACACCGCCATCGTGCTGGCGATCGAGATCGCCCTGCTCGGCGCAGCAGCGGCCGGATCGGCGACGCTGGTGCGTTGGCGCCACCGGGCCAGCGCGGCCGGGGCGCTGCCCCGAGCCGGACGCGTTCCGTGGTTCGCCGCCGGCGGCCTCCTCACCGCGCTCCTACTGGCATGGAGCGCCTACGCCCTCAACCCCGTCACGCCCGGCGCCACCGAGGGTCATGCCCACCACGCCGCCGGCCCCATGGACTGGGGCGGCGGGCCGGCACAAGGCCACCACGTCGGCGGGCATGGCACCCGCAGCATCGACCAGCTCACCGGACCCCGCGGCACTCCCGCCGACGTCAGCAGAACGCTCACCGCGGCGAAGAGCACACTGCGGCTGAGCTCCGGACGCACCATCGACGCGCTCACGTTCAACGGTCAGGCACCCGGCCCGCAGATCCGGGTACGGCAGGGACAACTGCTCGAGGTCACGCTGCTCAACTCCGACGTCACCGAAGGGGTCACCGTGCACTGGCACGGCGTCGACGTCCCCAACGCCGAAGACGGCGTACCCGACCTCACCCAGGCACCGGTCATGCCCGGCGGCCGCCACGTCTACCGGTTCATCCCCGACCGCGCCGGAACCTTCTGGTACCACACCCACCGCGACTCCGACCGCACCGTGCAACGCGGACTGTTCGGAGCGCTCATCGTCGAACCCGCTGAAGGCGATCCACACGACAGTTCCGAGCACATCGCCTTCACGCACCTGTGGCCCGCCGGCGACGACCCCATCGCGGCATTCGACCGCGACGACACACCACGCGCCATCCAGGTCCCGGCAGGCGAACCGGCGCGCCTTCGGCTGATCAACAGTTCCGAGGAGCCACAACGGCTCACCACCCACGGCACACCGTTCACCGTGACCAGCATCGAAGGAAACCCCATCACCGGCCCGACGGAACTGCCCGCCGCAACAGACCTGCTCCTGGCCGCAGGCGGCCGCGCTGACATCGCCTTCACGATGCCCGACACCGCCGTCACCATCCGCATCGACGCCGGCGAGACACCCAACGACGCAGCACTCGTCCTCAGCCCCACCGGCAGCCCAACCCCCGCCCCAGCAGGCCGGGGCACCCTGTTCGACCCCGCGACCTACGGCACCGCCCCGGCCACCACGCCAGCCCTCGCCGCCGGCGGCTTCGACCGCAACTTCAACGTCGTACTGGAGGACGGCTTCGCCTACCACGCCGGCACGCCCACCTACACCACCCTGATCAACGGCAGGACCGCGCCGTCAGTGCCCACACTCATGGTCACCGAAGGCGACCGCGTACGCATGCGCGTCGTCAACCGCAGCCTGATGGACCACCCGATGCACCTGCACGGACACCGCATCCTCGTACTGGCACGCAACGGCACACCGACCACCGGCAGCCCCTGGTGGACCGACACCCTCAACGTCAGCCCCGGCCAGATCTTCGACATCGCGTTCACCGCCGACAACCCCGGCGTGTGGATGGACCACTGCCACAACTTCCGACACGCCGCCAACGGAATGATCATGCACCTGGCATATGCCGACGTCGTACCGGCGCGAGCCTGGTGAAGCGGGCCTGTGGCACCGGCGATGGGCTCGCCGCCGCGGGCCGTTCGGCTGGCTTGGGTGGTGAGGATGCCGCCGCTACTTCCAGCGGAAGTGGACGAAGAGGCGGCCGAAGTTCTTCGAGTCCTTCTCGACCCGGTGGTAGAGCTGCTTGACGTCCTTCTGGTCGAGGAACCGCAGCACCCGCTTCTTCAGCTGGCCGGAGCCCTTGCCAGGGATGATCTCGACGAGGGTGGCCTTCTTGGCCACCGCCTCGTCCATGATCCCGCGCAGCGCGCGGTCGATGTCATGGCCCTTGTTGAAGATGTCGTGCAGGTCCAGCTTCAGCTTCACGCCGCACCCACCGGCAGGTCAGGTCCCATGGACTCGATGGTAGGCCGCGCCGGGGCGGCGGACCGGGCGCGGACCCGGCGGTCCGCGGAGACAGGTCGGGGCAGCCCTGTCGAGCTGCCCCGTCCCTGCGACCGCCCGGGCGCGTCGCCCGGTCTCCGCGTCACCGACCGCCGGCGACCCGGGTCTCGACCCGGCGCAGGGCGGTGCGGTAGTCGTCGTTCTCCGAGTGCATCGCCGCGGCGATGCGCAGGTGCCGCAGCGCGTCGGCGTGCCGGTTCAGCCGCTCCAGCGTCCGGCCCAGCACGTGGTGGGCGTAATGGTCGCTGGGGTCCCGGTCGACCAGTTCCCGCAGCTGCTCCTCGGCCCGGTTGAGCTGGGCCGACTGGAAGTAGGCCCGGGCCAGCAGCTGGCGTACCGAGGCGTTGCCCGGCTCGGCCTCGACGATCGGTTCGAGCAGCCGGGCCGCTCCGGTCGGGTCACCGGTCTCGAAGAACAGGGTCGCCCGCCGGTACTCGGCCAGAAGATCCATTGCACCCACCCCCTCGTTCGCGCCGCCACTCCTCCGACGCTGGCACAACACCGGCCGTACCGCGACTGTTCCCCGAACCGTCGGGCGGCTCAGGCGGTGGCGCCGTGCCGGCCGGCGGCCAGTTCCCAGGCGCGGACGCCGCCGACGATGCCGGCGCTGTTCGGCACCACCACCACGTCGTCGCCCATCCGGGCCAGCTGCTCGGGCCGGATCAGCCGGGAGTTGCCCCCGCCCAGGTAGAGCCGGTCCCAGCGGAACACCGGGCGCAGCCCCTCCACCACCTGCCGGATCCGGCGGGACCAGAACGCGTCGCCGAGCCGGCGGCGCTCCGGCTCGCCCACGTACGTGTCGTAGGTGGTGCCCCAGCGCACCGGGGCGTGCGACAGCTCGAGGTGCGGGGCGAGCGCCCCGCCGTCGAAGAGCGCGCTGCCCAGCCCCGTGCCCAGGGTCAGCACCAGCTCGCAGCCGGTCCCGGCGACCACCCCGGCGCCGTGCACCTCGGCGTCGTTGAGCACCAGCGCGGGCACCCCGAACGCCTCGGCGAGGGCGGTCCGCGCGTCGAACCCGGACCACTCGGCGAGCAGCTCGGGCAGGACCTTGCTGCGCGGGCCGGACCGGGTCACGTAGTGCGGGGTGGCCACCACCACGCCGTGCCGGATCATGCCGGGCATCCCGACGGTCAGCCGGTCCGCCGCGGGCAGCCGGGCGCCGAGGTCCAGCAGCGTCTTGACGAAGAGCGCCGGCGGCAGCGGATACGGGGTGGGCACCCGCAGCGGCCGGGCCCGCATCGTGCCCGCCTCGTCCAGCACGGACGCCTTGATCCCGCCGCCGCCGCAGTCGATCGCCAGTGTGGTCACCACTCCGCCGAGTCTGCCCGGTGCCGACGGCTCGCGTGCGCCCGGGCGGATAGGCTCGCGTCCTCATGAGCGCCACGATGATCGTCAAGGACCTGGCCGCCGGACACGGCGACCGTCCGCTCTTCGCCGGGCTCGACCTGGTGGTCGCTCCGGGCGACGTGATCGGCCTGGTCGGGCCGAACGGGGCGGGCAAGTCGACGCTGCTACGTACCCTCGCCGGGTTGCTGCCGGTGGAGGCCGGCGGCGTCACGCTCAGCCCGCCCAGCGCGAGCGTCGGGCACCTGCCGCAGGAGCCGGAGCGCCGGCCCGGCGAGACGGTCCGTGGCTTCCTGGCCCGGCGCACCGGGGTGGCCGGCGCGCAGGCCGCGCTGGACGCCGCCACCGAGGCGCTCACCGCCGGCGCGGCGGGCGCCGACGACGCGTACGCCGAGGCGCTGGAGCGTTGGCTCGCCCTCGGCGGCGCGGACCTGGACGAGCGGGCCGAGCAGGTGGCCGCCGAGCTGGGCCTCGCGGTCGATCTGGAGCACCCGATGACCGGGCTCTCCGGCGGCCAGGCGGCCCGGGCCGGGCTGGCCTCGCTGCTGCTCAGCCGCTACGACGTCTTCCTGCTCGACGAGCCGACCAACGACCTGGACCTGGCCGGGCTGGAGCGGCTGGAGCAGTTCGTCACCGGGCTGCGGGCCGGCACGGTGCTGGTCAGCCACGACCGGGAGTTCCTCACCCGCACCGTCACCCGGGTGCTGGAGCTGGACCTGCCCCAGCAGCAGGTCAACCACTTCGGCGGCGGCTACGCGGCCTACCTGGAGGAGCGCGAGGTCGCCCGCCGGCACGCCCGGGCGGACTACGAGGAGTACGCCGACACCCGGTCGGCGCTGGAGGCGCGGGCCCGGACCCAGCGGGCCTGGATGGAGAAGGGCGTGAAGAACGCCCGGCGCAAGGCCACCGACAACGACAAGATCGGCCGGAAGTTCCGGTCGGAGGCGACCGAGAAGCAGGCCGCCAAGGCCAAGCAGACCGAGCGGCTGATCGAGCGGCTGGAGGTGGTCGAGGAGCCGCGCAAGGAGTGGGAGCTGCGGATGGAGATTGCCGCCGCACCCCGCGCCGGCGCCGTCGTGGCCGCGCTCCGCGACGCGGTGGTACGCCGCGGCGGCTTCACCCTCGGGCCGGTACACCTCCAGATCGACTGGGCCGACCGGGTCGCGGTCACCGGGGCGAACGGCTCCGGCAAGTCCACCCTGCTGGCCGCCCTGCTCGGCCGGCTGCCGCTGGACGCCGGGCACGCCAGCCTCGGCCCCGGGGTGGTGGTCGGCGAGGTGGATCAGGCCCGGGGGCTGTTCCTGGGCGGGCAGCCGCTGATCGACGCGTTCCGGGCCGCCGTACCGGAGCTGTCGCCGGCGGACGCGCGTACCCTGCTGGCCAAGTTCGGCCTGCGCGCGGCGCACGTGCTGCGCCCGGCGGCCACGCTGTCGCCCGGCGAGCGGACCCGGGCGGCGCTGGCCCTGTTGCAGGGGCGCGGGGTCAACCTGCTGGTGCTGGACGAGCCGACCAACCACCTCGACCTGCCGGCCATCGAGCAGCTGGAATCCGCGCTGGCCAGCTACCCCGGCACCCTGCTGCTGGTCACCCACGACCGGCGGATGCTCGACGCCGTGGCGACCAACCGGCGGCTGCGGGTGGACGCCGGACGGATCGCCGAGGACTGATCCGTGCCGACCCGCTCGCGGCGGGTGACAATGACCCCATGCTCAAGTGGGAGTACGCGCTGCTGGTCCGCCGTCGCCAGGCGGCGACCAACGACCTCGGCTGGGAGGTCGTCTTCGTCTGGTACGGCCCGGACGGCTCCATGGTCGACGTGACGCCCTACGGCGACACCGCGCTGGCCCACCTGAACCGGGCCGGTGACCAGGGCTGGGAGCTGGTCGCGATGAGCGAGGACCCGTCCCTGCCCGGCAACAACGAGCTGCACCGCTACCACCTGAAGCGGCCGAAGCCGGCCACCCCGCCGCCCCGACAGCGGATGCGGGCCGCTGGCCGTCCCCGGCGGAGCATCGCCGGCTGAGCGCCTTCCCGGCTGCAACCTACCCGAACCCCCTTGGCCCGGGGAAATGCGTCCCGTGGCCCGGACCGCGTGCCTCGTGGCCCAGGCCCGCCCGCCTCGCGGCCCCAAACGCCCCATCGCCCAGGGACCAGCGCCCCTCGCGGCCCCGAACGCCCCGTGGCCAGGGACCAGCGCGCCTCGTGGGCCCGTCTGCGTCTCATAGCCCAGGACCCGCAAGCGTTGGCCCGCTCTGTGGCTCCGGGCGCCCGGCCCCTCCCGGCCGGAGCACCACCTTGCGAATGAGGCTGATGCCTCAGAATCATAAAAATGGGTCTTGTGACGGATGTGTGGGTTGGTGGTCATCGGTGGGGTAGCTGGGGTCGGTGGCCGCCGAGGCTGAGCAT